>CAYUVM010000783.1:0-2382 GCA_964447935.1 uncultured Cytophagia bacterium
TACTTTTGTCCTCGTTGGACGTTTGTCCTCTAGTTTTAAGATAACATTGTCAAGGAAAAGTCAACTAAAAATTGCCGCCCATCATATTGATCAACTGATCAATCACTTTCGCCGAAGAGCCGCAGTGTGCCATAACAAATTTTCGATGTTGCGCGCCGCGCGATTGTCGCAGCGCCGCATTTTGAAAAAATTCCGTCAACGCTTGTTGACAGGCCTCGGCATCTGCGACAGAAGTCAATATTTTTTCATTGAACAACACTATCGCTTCGGGCGAATTTTTAAAACGCGGGCCGACAATCACCGGTACGCCATGCACGGCAGCTTCGAGCACGCTGTGTACGCCCGGGCCAAAGCTGCCGCCGACAAACGCGACCTGCCCGGCGCTGTAAACGATGGCGAGAATGCCGATGCGGTCGATCAGCAAAACCGGCGCGTCTTTTTTCGCGGCGCGTTCTTCTTCCGAAAGCCGTACACTCGCCAGCCCGGCATTTTGTAATTGATTTTCTAATTGCGTCAAATGTTCCGGCGTTGGTTCGTGCGGCACGAGAATCATGCGCAGTGACGATATTTTTTGGCGCACGGCAACAAACGCCGGCAGCAAAATTTCTTCATCCGAAGGCCACGTGCTGCCAGCGACAAATATCGGCGAACCGTCGCGCCAATGGGGCGGCAACACCTCGGCAATTTTTTTTGATTGGCTGCGAAAGAGCACTTGATCATAACGCGAATCACCGGTTACCAATAACCGCTCGGGGTAACGCACCAGCGGCGTGAGACTCCCGGCGGCGGACTCGGAGACGGCGCAAATGGCATTGAAAGTATCGAACACGGCGCGATTGAAATGGCGGACGAGCGGCCAATGGCGCAACGAGCGGGCATTGGCGCTGACGCTGGCATTAGCCAGCAAAATTGCGGCGCCATGCCGCTGCGCTTCCCACAAATGATTGGGCCAAAAATCATGGCGAATGATGATCGCCGCGACGGGATTGATCATTCCGATAAAACGTCGCGCATTTTGAAGACTATCAAATGGCAAATAGCTCACCACTTCCGCGGGAATGTTGGCGCGCTTGATATTGGCGTATGCACTCGGCGAAAAGAATGTCAGCACGCGTACGGCGACAGGGAAGCGCTGGTGGATTTCCTGCAACAGCGGCCGCGCCTGCTCATATTCGCCCATCGAACTGGCATGAATCCAAAAACATGGGCCCGAATTATTGACGGAGGCCAACTGCGCGGCTAATTCGGTAAAAAGGTTTTTGCGGCCCATGAGACCGGCGCGAATTTTAGCGAAACGCGCGAAGCCGCACGACGCGAGCAAAGATATAAAATGAAAAAGGCCAAACAGCAGGGGAATAATAATGACATTGTAAAGAAAACGCCAGAAGAATGGAAGCGGGTGAGAGCGCATGAAGTAAGTGAATGGTTAGAACCACAACCCGGAACCAAGCCGACACGGCCCGCCGGGTTTAAAACAAGACAACCCAACAGGTTCTTGCCGCCGTTGGGTTGTTGAAATTTATCGAGAAAATTTTAATGCAATCTTATTTTGACGCGAGTTGGATGCCTTTATAATCCTGGCCGATAATCACGCTGACGGCGACCAACCGCTCGGGGCTGGCTTGGTACACGACATAATCGTCTGCGAGTCCCAAGGTTTTAGCGACTTGCCGCGCATTCACCATGGTATTGGAGGTACGATCAATAATGGCGGTGCGTGGAATGTTTTGATTGGCGTAATTGGTGACGGTGACGGGATCGAAACCTTGCTTTTTCAGATAGTCGGCAAATTTGCGCGCCACGCCGTCCACGCCACAGCCGTTGAGTACTTCAATTTTTAAATTCTGGTCCAGCTCGGCGACCTCCGCGGTATCGGAAATCATGGTATGCTCGTTGCCCGTGGCAAAATGATTGCGCACCGACGAGCCGATGAGTAAAACATTAACGATGCCGAGGCCCCACAACAGCACACTAAAAAAACTCCGTTTGAGATCGAAGGGGGTTTTCTCGGTTTTGGCCATGCGTTTGGCTGAAGCCCCGCCGCTATTCGATTTGGGGCGCGAAGGTGAGGCCATTTGTGAGGGTGGTTGACGTTTCACGAAACAATCTCCCGCGTTGCAGTTATTAAAACCAACAGCCGGCTCCCAGCACGGATAAATTAAGCCGACAAAAAATTGCCCCACATGGGGGCAAGAGTGATAAAGCGTTTTGCAATTATTGCTTGGTTTCCTCGTCTTGCGGCCACGGCCGTAAAAGTGAGTTATTCTGGTAATACGGATACCCGCGATACCAGTAGCCATTCGGGTTACGATTTAATTCGACGCCGATGGATAAATTGCGGCTCGGCTTGTATTCCACACTGGCGCCGGAAACGAAGAAACC
>CAYUVM010000784.1:0-2374 GCA_964447935.1 uncultured Cytophagia bacterium
CCGAAAAGGTTGAACGTCAAACCTTATCGGCTTTGACTTCCGCGTCGCGGAATTGAGAAGGGGTCATACCGGTGTGTTTCTTAAAGGCGGTGTTGAAGGAGGCTTTGTTGTTGAAACCGACTTCGAGTGCGATGCTCAAAATGGTGTAATTTTGTTTCTCGGTGTCATGCAAATACTTCTTGGCTTCTTCAATGCGATACTGATTGAGAAAATCAAAAAAATTCTGGCCGCGCCGCTCATTGATGATTTGAGAAAGATGATGCGGCGAAAGATTGAGTTTGTCCGCGAGTTCTTGCAGCTTGAGGTCGCTGTTGGTAAACAGCTTTTCCGTCTCCATAAGCTGAAGCAACTTGCTCAAATAAATTTCCGCCCGCGCCGGCGTGAGTGTGGACTTTTCATACTTCGACGCATTTTTAATCGCCAGCGCGCCGGAGAAAATTTCCGGCTGGCGTAGCGTCATGTAGCCGATGAGATAAATCTGGCTCGCCATGGCAATCAGCACGAGCGCATCGACCGCGCGGCTGTATGGAAAGCCGAGCTGCAACCAGAACACATACAGCAATGTGAGCAACACAAAACTGCTGAATCCGATGGTTAAATTCCGCAACCAGCGCAGGCTGATTTGCTCCAGCACGCCGTTTTTCGTCGGTCGTGCATACTGCTGCAACAAGCGCAGCGTGAGTCCGGCGTAAAAGAGCATGTGCAATGTTTGCACGAGAAAGACCAGAAAATATAGCCAGCTCGTGAACTTGGGATTTTCAACGCCGATATACTGTTGCAAAATGCGCAACTTGATTTCGCCACTCAAACGATAAAACAACGTGAGCCATCCCACATGCAACACAAAAGGCAGAAAGTGCAGCAGTTCCCTTTTGCGGAATTGAAAATCTTCCGCCGTCAAGAATCTCGCATAAAAATAAAGCAGAACGCCGAACAAAAATGGAAACGCCGCCGTCGCCAGCGCGAAATGCGGAAAAACGAGCAGATACTTCGTCCAATAGCCGACGGTTTCGATCAGCCGCAGCGAGAACAACATGATCAACAGCGCCAGCACGCGATTGGCGCGGCGATTCCCGCGCTGCTGCGTGAACAACACCAGCGCTAAAAACAATCCCTGCGCGGCGGCAAACAGGAGGAGAACGGTCCAGGTGTTTAGTGAGGGTTGCATAACCACAATTTTTTATCAAATGGAAATTTGCATCTTGATGAAATCTAAAACTTTGAGCAGTGTCATGGGCGGCGAATCTTCAACACCATCAGGGGTATGAACATGAAATGGGAATGAAGGCAAATGCGTATAATGCTCGGCGTTGTCCCAACGGCGAATCATATTTTGCTGTTGATTTTGCCAATGAAAGGCGTATTTGCGGGAGCCGTCGAGAAAGAGATAATCACGAATATGGAGCGATGAATTATCGATGAAGTGAATCACCGCGACAAATTCATAAGCTCTGCCATATTGCCGATATTTCGAGATGTCGTATGCAGAGATGATCTCAGCGAATTGCTTTAAGGTCGCGATCATTGCTCAAGCTTCAACCGTTCGACTTTTTCGTGCCAGTATATCGCGCCATCTTCGGCAAATTTCCATGCCATATAATCTTCCTCTTCGGCAAAAACCTCTACGGTTTGCGATTTATTTTTTTTCTCAAATTCGCTAAACGGCATGTTGTATTTTTGCCGAAAGGCCGAGCATTCATGGTTGAACTCAGCCAGCTTTTGCGAAGCGTTTAATAAAGCAAACCCGCGAATCGCGCCTTGTTCGCTGATGCCGAGGTCGTTTAAAATCATGGTGGCGGTGCTCATCGTCTCAACTCCGTGGAATAATCGAACCTTCCAGACATTTATCTATTGCTGTAATTTACCACTCGCGGCGGTCAAAATCAAACAGTTTTATTGATGATAGTCAGAGAATCGCTGCGGCGAAGTTCGACTTGGGCGCAACAAGCTTTCAAATTTTGCAGAATCCCGCTGCCCAAGTCGAACTTCACTTGTGCTGCGCGGACTTCACTTGCCCCGCATCTCCTCCAGCAAAAGCGTGAGATTCTTCCGCACAAGTTGTGTGTTTGGATGCTCGGGGCCAAGGGTCTTTTCGCAAATCGCCAAGCTGCGGCGATAAAGCGGCTCGGCCTCGCTAGATTTGCCCTGAGCACGAAGCAATCCCGCTAGGTTATTCACGCTCGCGGCAACATCAGGATGCTCCGGCCCCAATTGCTGCTCCCGAATTTCCAAGCTGCGGCGATAAAGCGGCTCGGCCTCGGCAGACTTGCCTTGCGAATCCAGCAATGCCGCCAGGTTGTTCAAGCTGGTGGCGACATGAGGATGCTCCGGCCCCAATTGCTGCTCCCGAATTTCCAAGCTGCGGCGATAAAGC
>CAYUVM010000785.1:0-2367 GCA_964447935.1 uncultured Cytophagia bacterium
GTACTGGTCTGCGCCGGCATCATCATTATCCGCTACAAAGATCCTGAGCGCCCGCGCGCGTTCAAAACACCGTTCGTGCCTTTGGTGCCAATACTCGGCATTGCCTCGTGCATTTATTTGATGGGCGGTTTGCCGGTGGTCACATGGATTCGTTTCGGCGCTTGGCTGCTCGCGGGTCTCGCGCTCTACTTTGTTTATGGTTTTTGGAAGAGCAAGCTGCGTGCATAATTTATAGCTGCGCTTTCAGGCTTTTATTGGCGATAGCCACAGAACTCGCCTGCAACAAGTGCGATTTCTTGTTGTCATTTATAGAGGCGCTTTGGTTATCCAGCCAAAGCCTTCTATGCAGGTTTTGAAAGAATGCAAAGCCGTCATCGCGGCATTGGATTTAATTGACAGTGACGCGCTGGAGAAATCGCCATGATTGAATTGCCGGAACGTTCGCTCGAAGTCAAGCTCAAGAGCATGTTTGATCTTCGCACCTTGAGCATGAGTCTGCGTGACACGTATCTTAAACAACGGGAGACAGAGTTTTTCGAATTATTTGAACGCCTCAAACACGGAGAATTGAAACTTCCGTTTGACCGCGCGACCATCGAAGCGTTGCCTTACGCCTTCCGCATGACGTGGGCAAAAAATGATTTTGCCTCCATCGTACAGGCCGGAAAGAATTTCCCGGCGGAGTTATTCCCGCAAGACCCTTTGTTTGCCGCTTATATTGCTGAATCGCAAGAGGAAATAAAAAAACAGGACGAATCAAAACAAGCCCATTCCGGAGTATCCGTTTGAAAACCTCATCAACCGCAGGCCCCACTAAATCAGAAACGTCCTCCCCCGAACTTCTTCGCGCCATTGGCTTGAAAGAAGCCATTGCCATAAACATCGGCTGCGTCATCGGCTCGGGAATTTTTCTTGTGCCCGCGACCATTGCCGGCAAACTGCATGCAATGGGGCCGATCATGCTCGTTTGGGTCGTCGCCGGCTTGCTCACGTTTTTTGGCGCGCTCTCGCTGGCGGAGTTAAGCTCATTCCTGCCGAAATCCGGCGGGCCGTATGTTTATCTGCGCGAGTCGTACGGAAAATTGTGGGGCTTTCTTTTTAGTTGGAATGATTTCTTCATTAACAAAGCCGGTTCGATTGCTGCGGTGGCAATTGCGTTTACCGTTTATCTCGGCGCGCTCGTTCCCGCCATCGGACAGAGCCAGCCGTTTTATCAACCCGGCTGGTCGGTGTTTGGCCATCCATTTACTTTCGGTTGGAGCCAGCTTATTGCCATCACCGCCATCGCCTTGGTCACGTTCATCAATGTACGCGGCGTGAAACTTGGCGCGCAGGTGATGAATGTCTTTACCACGGCTAAAGTTGCGGCGCTGCTCTTTTTGATTTTCGGCGCGTTTTTCTCTTCCAAAGCGAGTTTTGCCAATTTGCAGCCGTGGTGGCCGGAGAGTTGGAGTAGCGAGTTGACCGCAGCGTTCGGTGTGGCGATGATCTCGGCGCTGTGGGCTTACGACGGCTGGATCGACGTGACGCTCACTGCCGGTGAGACGATCAACCCGACGCGCAACGTGCCGCTCGCGCTCATCATCAGCACGCTGGCGATTCTGGCGATTTATCTCGCGGCGAATATCGCATATGCACTCATCATTCCGCTCGATATCATGCCTAATTCGACGCGCATCGCCGCGGATGTGGCCGCACAAGCCATCGGCCCGGTTGGCGCGATTATCGTCATCGCCGGTATCATGTGCTCCACGTTCGGCACGCTCAACGGCATGACGCTATCCGGAACCCGCTCAATTTGGGCAACGGGACATGATCGCGTGTTCGCGCCCGCGCTCGGTAAAGTGCATCCGCGCTTTCGTTCACCGTATGTGGCGATCATCACCATCGGCGTGTGGGCCACGCTGCTCACACTGAGCGGCACGTATGATCAGATCACCGCGTATGTGGTTTTTGGCTCGTGGCTGTTCTATGCAATGGCTGCGGTCAGCGTGATCATCCTCCGCAAAAAAATGCCCGATGTTGCGCGTCCGTACAAAGCATGGGGTTATCCTTACGCCACGCTGCTTTTCGCTGCCATCGCCGGTTGGTTTATTTACAACACTGTCATGGAAGACCCGCGCGACGCATTGATCGGCATCGGCTTGTTGGTTTTGGGCTTGCCATTTTATTATTATTGGACACGTGAGGCAAAAGGATAAACGCCTGCTGGTTTGATGGCAATACATTTCCGGCACAGCTTTGTGCTCTGGCCTGGCAGTGCCGGATTTTTCCAAATTTTCGCCCGCTAAATATTTTTGTGATGACACTCTGGACTGCTCGTTCGCTTATTTTAAACAACCAATTTTGAATTATCCACTCGCTTGT
>CAYUVM010000786.1:0-2366 GCA_964447935.1 uncultured Cytophagia bacterium
TTTTGTCCTCGTTGGACGTTTGTCCTCTAGTTTTAAGATAACATTGTCAAGATAGTTTAATGAATTCAACCAAGTGCCTAAAAAGGCAATCCCCCATTATCCAATGCCGTTGCTAATGGCCGGAGCGCTGCCGTCAATCCCGGATAGGTCACGCGCCCTTTTTCGTCGATGGCAATGATGCCGCGATCCAGCAAAGCCTGCACGACTTCTTCCGGCTTGATCTCTTTGCGCTTTTTAAATTTGGTTTTGATACTGTTCAACAATTTTGTTTTCTTTGTCGGCCGCGGCTTGCCGGTTTGTAATTGTTGGCGATAGTAGTCCTCCGCGAATTCTCCGGAACTCCGTTTTTCGGCAGTGGAGAGGACCGGATGGCGCGCCACCGGCTTCCGGTCGGCGAGTTCGAGCTTTGAGCTTTTGCCGTCAATACGTTCCACCTTGCGGCCCAAACTCCGCAGCAAATTCACCACATGATCCAAATCTCCATCTTGCGACAAAATCAAAAACTCCGTTTCCGGCGGCAATTCCGCGGTTAATTTTCCCGCCCAAAACGCCAGCCCGAAATCCGCTGCATTCTTCCCCGATTTCTCCATGCCGATAATTTCTAATTTGCCCGCGTTGATCGCCGCCGCCAGCAATGGCACCAGTCCGACTTGCACTTTAGGCTCCACGCTGCCGTAACACGCCACCGCCCGGGTAATGCCGGCCAGGGCTTCGTGAATCAGCTCGATCTGTTTCGGGCAATTATCGAGATCAATGAGCAATGCCCGCGCGCTGGATTTGGTGAGAGAGTAGGTTTTCATGAGGAGCAATCCATTTCGTTTGTAAGCATTCATATAACAGGAACTGGCAGAGATGCAACTGATCTTTTGAATGGCTCTCGGCTAGTCGCCACCAGTTGCCTGGCCCGTTGCCTCAAAATAAAATGTAACCATAGCCGAGAAGAGAATCCAGCTTTTTTAGAAAAAGTTTTACACCTTAAGCCGTCAGGCAAAAGCCCGAAGGGCGGCTGGAGTTTACCCCCTCAGGGCGGCTCACGCGTCCGTGGGCGGAGGTGAAGGCATGAAGTTAACCTGCGCCAGAAGGCGCTGCACTTTCGCCAAGATCAGGTCTTTGAGTTGAAAAGGATTTAAACCCTGAATTTGTTGTCGCAACCTCTGCTTGACGGATTCCTCGACGTGTGGTGAGTCCAGCACCCGCTGAAATGGGGTTTTAGGTTGATCATATTTCTTGATGATCTTGGCGCCGTGGCGAGATTTTTCTTGCAGTTTCACCGAAGGCAAAAAGAAATTAAACAAAGACCGCCATTCGGTGGTGTAAAGGTTATTGAGTTGTGGGACGAGCTCTTGGCGGTCAAAACGGCCGTACCCGAGATATTGCCGAATGTGTGTCCAATTTTTTTCTTCGACATGGGCATTGTCGTTTTTATGATAGGGTCGCGACCGTGTGAACTGCGCCGGGCGTTGCCGTTCGCTGAGATAGCGCTCCAGATGCCAATTCAAGAACTCGCTGCCGTTGTCGCAATCAAAGCCGAGCAGCGCAAAGGACAGCGCCGCCTCGATACTTTTTATGGCCTCAAGCACACCGCGCTCGCCCTTGCCCCACACGGCTCGCTGCTCAGTCCAGCCGGTGGCAATATCGACGGCGTTAACGGTGAGCACGAACATGCCGGCAGCGGAGGTGCCACAATGCGCGACGGTATCGGCTTCGAGAAAACCCGGCTTGTTTTCATCCCACTGATTGGTTTTGATCGGGATGTGATGTTTGAGAATCGACCCGGGTTTGGTGGTCGATAAACCATGTTTGTGCTGGCCGGCGCGCTGCGGTTTGAGCAAGCGGTCAATGGTGGATGCCGAGATGGTCGCGAGTAAAGTTCGGCTGGCGTCCGAGAGCGTTTCGGGATAATGCGGCAGCCAGTTTGGAATCATCGCTTTCAAGCGTTTGCCGCACGCGAGATTGGCGGCGATCCAGAGCGTTTTTAAAAACGTCAGGATTTCCGGCGGATGATATTTGGGCTTGCGTCCGCGTTGCCGTTTGGGCGAAGCGGAACTTTTTGGTACCGGACGACGCAACACGCGAATGGCATATTTTCGATTGTAGTCGCAGACGGCACAAAATTCATCCAAGATCGCTTTCTTCGTGGATTTATTCGCCGCCAGATAGCGCGAGCGGATGGCCGACAGGTATTCTTGCTTGGAGCCGTTGTTCATGATTCGAGGCCTCAAATTTTCGGTTACATCAATTATGAGGCAACGACCCCATCCGTCCAAAGCGATGGTTACCTTTTTTATGAGTCAATGCGGTCCCAAAAAATTTTTTGTAGAAGCTCGATAGAAATGTCATGGTTTTGTCCACAATAGAAATGTCAG
>CAYUVM010000787.1:0-2364 GCA_964447935.1 uncultured Cytophagia bacterium
AACGCGAAAAGCGATTATGCTAAAATGAACTTCGTTTTTGGAGAAAAAATTTCATCGGCATGATCACAACAGCTTCATCAACCAACTACGCAAGGAGTATTTTGTGAAACACTTTTCCTATTTTATATTTACCGTCGCGGCTCTACTCATGACGTGCTGCAAATCCAGCGACAGCATCACCGATCCAATTCCCTCCGGCTATGTGGTCGGCAAGAACCGCTTTACCACGCCGGTCGATGGCGATACGAGAGAGTATTACGTCCATGTGCCAACGCGGTATAATGCCAACACGCCGACACCAGTGGTTTTTATGCTCCATGGCACCACCGACCAGGGCGAAAGATTTTATAATAACTCCGGTTGGAAGGAAGTGGGGGAAACCGAGAATATTCTGACGGTGTATCCCTCTTCCTGGCAATACTGCATGATAGAGGATGGGGTTCAAATCACGACGACCAAATGGAACGTACAGCCGGCGGAGTGGAAGCCTTGTGTGGGGCAGACACTGCGAAATGATGTAAAGTTTCTCAACACTATCATTTCAGAGTTGAAAGCCAAATTCAATGTTGATGCTAAACGTATCTACGTTGTCGGCTTCTCGAATGGCGGGCAGATGGCTGCAAAGTGCAGCATTGAAATGAGCGACAAGTTTGCCGCCGCTGTGGAAAGCGCCGGCTCATTATACCCGGATACGACGTGGGTCCCTTTGCGAAAAATGCCGATTACCTATCAAGTCGGCAATGAGGATTATGGAACCGGGAATACCGGCCCCTCAATTCCGTTAAGTATGCTGGGTTCACTACTGAGTACAACCGGTTTGCCTTCGCCATTCTCACGATTCCACAGAATAGCCCGTGTCCATGTTAACAGTTTTGAGTTAGACCCGAACTTTACCATCAGTGGCGATACAAATACCGTTGCTATCGCCACGTTCTCTCCACTCACACCGAACCCGAGCAACAGTTTTCGCGTCGCGTTGATCAAAGGCTTGGCGCATAACTATCCCAATGGCACGAATCATTGGCTGGAAGGGGCCAAGGTGAACTGGGCGTGGATGAAGAATTACACGTTGCCCTAAAGAATCGTAGCGCAGACTTCCAGCCGCCATTTGTAAAGTATTGCAATAATCTTTTTTCCACAAGTCAACCTTGCAGGCAGGATGCCCGCACTACAAAACCTTCACTACGGAGAATTTATGAAACGCCCAACGCTATTCTTCGGACTTTTACTCGCATTGGTTAGCTCGACCACTCTCGCCCAAACCAACGTGCGTGCGTGGTATGCGAAGGGGCAAGTGTGGGTCGTTTGGCAAACGCAGCAGCCGTTTCCCACCTCGTATGCGATTTACAAATCCGGCCAGCCTTTCACGAACACCGCGCAGGCGATATCCATTGGCCGGCCGTTTTCTTATGAATACATGCCCGGCACTTTTGTGACGCAAACCGGCGATCAAAGCTTCCGTTATAAAATTCCCAATAGCAGCGGCGGCGGAACCTATACGCTGCAAGAGAATGAAGCTCTGTTTGTGGAAACACCGACTGCTGCGGGCGTCGCATATTATGCGGTAGTGGAACCGGGCAACAGTCTCGTGACCGCGGGCGTGAATCGCACGACAAACGCAGTGACGTACAACTATGATCCAACCAACGATCCCGTCACGTGTCATTTGCAACTCACGCAAACATTGAGCAGCGGCCACAAAGCGAATTGGTACGGTCTCTGGACCCTCGGCCGCCGCGAGCACTGGGCCGGGCGAACGGATTTTCCCGTGATGGCGAATGCTCCTAAAAACGGCATGCCCGCAATGTTCATTGTGAGCGAAGCAATCGGCATGGACACCACCGGCGGAAAAAAAATTCCCGCGACGAATTGGTTTCATGGCGGCAACGGCACCGCCATTCAACAGACTGCGGACAAGGCCAAGCATCTCAACATTGCGCCGCAGCAAGGCATTTCCGTTTCGCACAATGACGATTTTCCCCACATGATCATCAACAACGGGGATACCATCGCGTACTCCGCGCGCACGTTATGGTTTGGTTGGACCACGCGGCACAATCCGTTTGATCCAAGCTTCAATGCCGCGCCCGGCGATACCGTCATCAACTTTACGCAGAGAAGAATTATTTGGATCAACAATTGGCTGCTTAAATATTACCATGTCGATGCCGACCGCATTGCGTTGCAAGGCTATAGCATGGGCTCGGCGGGAGCGTCCGCGCTCGGCAAAGCATTTCCGGATTTTTTCTCGACCGTGTGCGCGTTTAATAACGGCTTTCGCGCCGCACTGGAGCCGACGAGCGAAAGCATCATCGGCACGATTGCCGAGAACTTGCCCACCAATTTGCGCCGCGCGAATGGCGA
>CAYUVM010000788.1:0-2364 GCA_964447935.1 uncultured Cytophagia bacterium
TTTCTCATCAATTTTTCGCGACGCCGTCCCGATGCCGCCTTTGAAGCCATGACAAATCATGCCCGTGCCGCCACCGACATTGCCTTCGGCAACCGGCCCGGATTTCGCATTATCCAGCGCGGCAAAAACATGCTCGGGTTTGACATGAAAACCATTAATGTCATTCAGCCAGCCGTCCCACGTTTCCGCCACCACCGGCAACGCCCACGGCTGCGGCATCTGATCGTGCTTCACGCGCCACGCAATCACTGCATCGCGCACAACGCCGACACTGTGCGTGTTCGTAATCATAATCGGCCCTTCGAGAAAGCCGGATTCTTCCACCCAGGTCGTGCCCGTCATTTCGCCGTTGCCATTGAGCGCGAACCATCCGCCCAACACTTGATCTTTGGAAAGTTTGCCGCGCGGAATAATCGCCGTCACGCCGGTGCGCACCGGGCTTTTGCCGGCGCTGGAAATGAGCGTTGTGTGTCCTACTTCAACGCCTTTGACATCCGTGATCGCATTCAGCGGCCCGGGCGTTCCCTCGAAGGGGATGCCGAGATCGCGGGCGCGCGGTTTGGTTTGGGCGAATGTCATCGTTGTTAATATAAAATCCGCCATGATTGTCGTCAGGATAAAGGCGCGATAAAATTTCATAAAGCAGCTCCAAAAAATTCGCACAGCAATTCATTAACTTTGGCCGGCTCCTCATGTTGCACCCAGTGGCTTGCACCCGCAATAAAAACGAGCTTTGCATGATCGCATAAATCAATACTCTCCGGCGCCAGCTCGCGTAAGAGAAATTTGTCTTTCTCGCCCCAGATAATCAACGTCGGCACGGTCACGCGCGAGCTGCGAACCCGCGCCGGTCGGCTGCGAAAAGCCGCGCGATACCAATTGAACATTCCCGTAGCCGCGCCGGGCTGCGACCATGCGTCGCGATAAAGCGCGATATCGGCTTCAGAAAAAGTGCCTTTGCGGCTCGTGCCCTGCAACGCCCGGCCTCCCACGTGCCAATTATTTTTTCTCATGCGCCGTTCCGGTAAAAACGGAATTTGAAAAAGAAAAAAGTACCAGCTTTTTTTCCGCTGCCCGCGGTTGTGAAAAATATTTTGGCGCATCACGCGCGGATGCGGTGAATTGAGAATGGCTAACTTTTCGATCTTTTCCGGATTTTTAATGGCCGCCCACCATGCCGCCGCGCCGCCCCAATCATGCCCAACTACAAACGCTTTCTCACGGCCAACCGCGTCAATCAATCCCACCACATCCTGCGCCAGCAGATCGAGATTATAATCGCGAATGGATTTGGGCTTGTCGCTCAAATTATAACCGCGTTGATCCGGCGCTAACACCCGAAATCCCGCCACGGCGAGCGCGTCAATTTGATAACGCCAGCCGTACCAAAACTCCGGAAAGCCGTGCAGCAAAATCACCAACGGGCCGTTCTCCGGGCCGGCTTCGACCACGTGCAAGGCGATGCCGTTGGTTTGGCGATGGCAGTGCTTGATTTGGGAGAAATTCATAAGTTCGTCGTGGCGCCTTTGGGCGCCGATCTTGGGCATCATCAAAACGCTTCATGAGCGATACGATTTGTTTTGTTTCCGTATTTTTGCGCCTGAAGCCGATTACTACACTCAGCTATGACAATAGGTAATAAATTTCTCCCCAAAGTCAAGGGCTTTCGCCAAACGCAGTTGCCGGATTTTGCGAGTATATGTTTTGATTAAGTGAGGGACAACGGCTTACTCGACACAATAGTAACGCATCCTTAAATTTCGGACGCAACAATGAAAAAAATTTTAACCGCGGCGTTGCAAATTCTCTTTTTCACTTTTTTAAATTTTATCGGTGTTGACGGCTTCGCCCAGCAGCCGCCGCCGGCGAAATTCCACATCGCCATTCTCAATCTCGAAGGCCGGGGAATTTCCGAGAGCGAGGCCGCGACGCTTTCCGACCAACTGCGCGGGCATTTGGTGAATCTGAACGCTTTCATCGTGCTGGATCGCGGCACCATGGAAGAGATTCTGCAAGAGCAGGGTTTGCAACAAAGCGGCTGCACCATCACCGAATGTGCGGTGCGCGTCGGCCGGGTGCTGAACGTGCAAAAAATCGTGGCGGGCAGCATTGGCAAGATCGGCAAGACGTACGCCATCAACATCTCGATGATCGACGTGGAATCCAGCCGGATTGAAAGATCGTTCAATCGCAATGCGCAGGGTGAAATCGACGGGTTGCTGGAAATTTTGAAAGACATTGCGCAGGAAATCGCCGGCAGAAAACTTTACAAGCTGACGATTTATTCGGATCCGAAAGGCGAGGAAGTGCTTCTCAATGGCAATAAACTCGGCAAAACGCCGCTGGCGCGCCAAGTGGTCGCCG
>CAYUVM010000789.1:0-2362 GCA_964447935.1 uncultured Cytophagia bacterium
CAAAGACTTCTTCGGCATTGTCGCCGCGTTTTTCATGGCTGTAACACAGCCAGAAGCTTGCATCATCCGCATATTGGCTGCTTGGGTTTTTCTTCAAAAAAGCCTCCAATTGCGTAATCGCTTCATTCCACCGTTGATCGAGCACAAAATTATAGGCCGTTTTATATTCCTGATAAACGGCATCCTGTGGATCGCCGGCCGGCAGACGCATTAACGGCAGGAATGACGAGCCGGCGTCGCCAGCAGCGCTGCGCGCGGCAGCGGCGCTGAGCATAAAAAGAAACACTATAACTGAAATATACTTTCGCATATGTAAGGACTCTTTCGTTGTGGTTCTCTGCTGGTTGCGAACCTTTATAAAACTTCGGGGGATTTTTGCCGAGGCTTTTTCGGAGCCATATTTTGTTGCACCAACTCGGCAATATTGATTTTCAACAGCAGGCCATCGCGAGCGATGCCGTCGCGAACCAGTTCCACCGAGGAGAGATCATGCTCTGCTTCGAGATTGGCAATTTGCAACAGAATCAACTCAAGCTGATTCATCAATTGCAAAAACTGGCGATCTGCCACGGGATCCAACTCCCGATTCAACGTCCGCGCTTCGGTCAACAAATTTCGCGACACCAAACGTTGATGCGAGAAGTCCGGTTTCGCTTCGATGGACACTTCTTCGTTCACAACGCCGATCAACAGAATTTTGGAACGCTCCAACCACTGTTCCGCACGCGTTTGCGCCACTGCAAGAACCGGCGGCTTTACCGCGGTGATCGGGCCAGAAGTATTACTATTCTGCGGCCACCAGTAATGCCCGATCATGATGCCCAAAACCAGCAGCGCCAAAACACTTGCCGTGCGGGCGAACGGAATCATCACCGGTTGCGCGACCCATTGCGCGCGGAGCCATTCTCGCCAACGCCCCAGCCTCGAAGCTGAAGCCGCCGGCGCTTCTTTTTCCAGGCGCTGGGTCAGACGATGCCAATAACTTTCCCAGAAATGCTCGGCCATAACCGGCCGTTGCGGCGCGCCGAGCTTGCCGAGCACTTCTGTCATCTCGGTCAAAAAACTTTGGCACTGGTCGCAGCCGCGGAGATGCGCATTTAATTCACGTTCGGCCGCAACACTTAAATCGCCAAATATTTTGGCGGTCAGCGCGCTTTCATATTTTTTACAAGGATTACTTTTCATCGTTTCTGCTATGGTTTAATACACCACCCGCGATTACGACACCAAATCCGCTTTATAGTACGCCAACGTTTCCTGCAATTTCCGCAAGGCCCGGAAGAGCTGGCTTTTCACCGTGCCTTCGGAAATTTTCAACATGCTGCCGATTTCCGCCAGCGGCAAATCTTCGTCATGACGCAACACAAAAATCGTTTTCTGTTGCGGCGAAAGTTGATCGAGGGCACGGCGCAAATGCTGGCGCATAATCTCCGCTTCCGCAGTTTTCTCGGGATCGGCGGCAGGATCAGAAGTGGGAGTGCCTGCGTGCAACTCGCTTTCTTCAAAGCTATCACGCAGTTCCATTTCCGAAAGCGCCTTTTTCCGCCGCCGGTTCAAACACAGGTTCACCACGATGCGATACATCCACGAACCGAGTTGGGCTTCGCCGCGAAAATCGCCGATGCTGCGATGCACTTTGATGAAGGCTTCCTGCGAAATATCTTCGGCGTCCTGCGCGTTGCCCAAAAGATCGTAGGCCAAGTTGAACAACGTCCGCTTGTGGTTTTCCACCAGCTCACGGAACGCCGAAGTTTCACCTGTCTGTAATCGCCGAATCAGCGCTTTTTCATCATTCGCCATGCACAACTCGAATTGCGCCTCGTAGTTGACCGCCGCGCGTTTTTGCAACACCAAGGTAGCGTTGTCGCTTCCGGCGGAAAATCGAGACTTGCCTACGATCTTTACCTGTCTAATTTTAAGACACGGATAACAGATAAGAAGTTTACACCGTGCTTAGAAAAGTTTAAACGATCACCAAGCCCGCAACTTCGATTTCCCGTGGATTGCACAACCCCACCGTTGGGATTTTTTCGGCCGCGGAAAAACTTCAAACCGATGCCGCACGCTCGTTCAGCATTCGGTCAAAAAAATTTTATGCGCAACCGGTTCCATTTTTTTAAAGCTGTTGACACCAAGGTTAAAACTCTTTATATTGATCATAGTTCACTATTACATTAATTAAACATTTTCCCAGGGAGGAAAATATGCCGTTTTTAGTTTTGTTGGCTATCGCCGCGCTCGCTTTCGGCACTTACATTGTTGCCCGCCGCAGCAGTTTACCCAATCGTAACGCGGCCGGTTTTGCGCCGCTGATTGGCGCCGTGGCTTTGTTGGCGGCAATAGGATCGTGTTTCACGGTGGT
>CAYUVM010000790.1:0-2361 GCA_964447935.1 uncultured Cytophagia bacterium
GCCAATGCCGCCCCGGCGAGATGCACGTGGTCTTCTTCGAGAATCTCGTCCAGCAACCGGAGGTCGAGATCGGGAAACTATTCTCTTATCTCGGCAAAAGCATGAACGGTCTCGATTTTGAAAAGCTGAAGCTGCCCTCGCTCACGTCGCGAAAAGCGACCAGCGCCGTTTGGACCGGCGGCAACCGCACCGAGAGTTGGAAAAAAAATGTGAGCGCCGACCAGCGCCGGCGCGCGCTTGAAATACTCAAGTTGTTTGGTTTGGATTGCATCTACACCGACGACGCGATGCCGCGCGTGGAAGGCGCGTTGGAGATCATGAATGGCGAGCGGGTAACGCACTGAAGGCTTGTGCCAATTCTCACGCTTTGGAGTGAGTCGTATTGCCAATAAGCGTCTGGAGTGACAAACTTAAGTTTGTCACTCCAGTTGGTTTTTGCAATAGCGAAGCGACGCGACGCTAAACTTTCACCTGATCACTGCATTGGCGGGCGTGGTTGCCGGCCTTGTTTGCGGTAATTCTTCGCTAACAACTTCAACTTCCTGCCTGTCTTCCGGATTGGTTGAAAGCAACGGCCAACCCTTGCTCAAGACAAATCGCAGCCAGACGCCGGCGATTTGGGAAGTGAACACTGCAGACAACACGAGTGTCGTATAGAAGCTCGCGCTGATGATGCCGGCATCGTACGCAACGCTGGCGAGAACAATCCCTGGACCGCCGCGGGCATTGGTGGTAATGGCGATATTTAAAATATCTAATCCTTTAAATCCCGCCATTTTGGCGCCTAATCCTACGGATAGCAAAGCCAGCAGCGAAGAGCCGATGATGAAGATCGCCAGCAAGGTTATCGAAAACGCCGTCCCGAACATCAGCTTATAACCGACCAAAGTAAAATAAATCGGAATGAAAACGGAGGCGGAAAAATGCTCGATCGAGTCGAAGACTTTGGCAAAGCGCGCGCGTTCCGTTCCCTCGATGCCGCCGATGATGCCAAAGCCGGCTAAAAAAGCCGCAAAGATCAAATTGACTTCGAGCACCGTGGCGATGCCGATATAAGCAAATAGAACCAGAATCACGTAAGCGAGGGCAGAAGATTGGTGAAATAGGTTCCAGCGCGAAACGTGGAACTTCTTCAGCAGATGCGGCGCTACGAAGAGCGCAATGGTGACATAAATCAGCGTTGCGCCGATGTGTGAGGTCATGTTGCTCAGCACATGTTGTTGGGCAAGCGTGGCGCTGGAGGCGAGTGCGCTGGCAATCGCCAGCACGCCCCAAAGAATAATGTCTTCGATCACGGCCGAGCCAAGAATCAAACTGGCGAAGCGTGTGTGCAATATTTTAAGATCGTAAAAAATTCTGGAGATAACCGGAATCGAGGAAACCGCGACGGCAATTGACAGCACTAATAAAGTAGAGGTTTTTTGTCCGGCCGGGCCGACCAAAGAATCGATGGGCAGTATAGAAAAAGTTCCCAACGCCAATACGAGAAAAAACGGCAAAGGCGTGCCAATGCTTAACAGCCAGGCGGTTTGCTTGCGGTTTTCCTGTCCCAACACCCGCCGCGCTTTGCTGCCGGAAATAAACATCAACATCAGCAAGCCGAACCAAAAGATGAAGCCAAGAATGTCGTCGGTTTTATTGGTTTCATTGGGAATGCCGAAAATCGCCTCCGAGAACGATGGCGCAAAATGGCCCAAAACAAATGGGCCGAGCAAAATGCCGGTGAGAATTTCACCGACCAAACGCGGCTGGCGCAAACGTTCGAACCAATAGCCGATTAACTGCGTGCTCGCCAAAAGAACGCCGAGCGCAAAAATTGTAGCACCCATTTAGCTGGTCGTCATAGTTGTTCCTTTCCTAAAGGGTTGGAGATGAAGTTGCGATGGTTCTTTGAGCGCTGATTTTCTTTCCGGCATCATCGCGCTCGCTTGGAGTTCGATCATGGCGGTTGTTAAAGCTCGCCAAAGAACGGCTGCTGTGCTTAAGGCAAAAAGCGAAAAACTTCACGAAGAATTTGACGCGCTGAAGATTAGTGGATGGTGATTGTAACATAAATGTCAAAAACAGGAAAGGTTTTTTTCAGGCATTGCAAAATTTTAACATTCACCATGAACGAATTTAAGCCATTGCCTGAGCGCTATATGACGGCACTTGAGGCGAAGAAACGGAGCAATTAACAGCACGTTTCGGCATAAATTGTTTGATGCGCGTACTCATTTAGTCGAATTGTAACACATTCCGAATGCATAAAAAACGTATTCTCCTCTACGGATCCATTTTAGCCGGTAGTCTGGTTTTCGGCTATCTCGGCAGCAATTATTTTCTCGAGCAGGTCAACACCTCGTTTGTTTACTATGATCC
>CAYUVM010000791.1:0-2358 GCA_964447935.1 uncultured Cytophagia bacterium
GAATTTTTCCGCGAGCGCTTGCAAGACGGCAAATTTGCCAACCGCGTGATTTTGCCGGGAACGGTGCCGCATAGCGAAGTCCCGCGCTACCTTTCGTGTATGGACGTCGTGCTGGCGCCATATCCCAAACTGGATTTTTGGTACGCCTCGTCGATGAAAATTTTTGAATATATGGCGGCCGGCAAAACCGTCTTGGCTACGGACGTCGGCCAGGTTGGAGAAATCATTCAGGATAATCAGAACGGTTTTCTTTTTGATCCCGACCGTAATGGCGAATTGCTGGAAAAAATTGTGGCTTTGGTGGATGCACCGGAGACGCGCCAACGAATCGGCGCGCAAGCCCGACGCGATATCGAGCAAAAGTGGAATTGGGATAATAATGCCAAGCAGATGCTCGAAATTTTTGCCGAGGTTTTGCAGCGTCGCCGTCCTGCATCCCCAAAAGTCAATTGAACCTTTGGCGCACGGCTGCGCTTGCCTTCCCAAAATTAAAACATGACAACGTCACACACCGATATTGTTGCTCCCCCTGCTTCCGATCAACATCAAGCCCGCTGTGAGAACGGAACCTTCAATTCGTCGAAGCATGATCGTCTTCGCCGCTTGCGCGTTTTGCAAGTAGTCGATGGCTTCCGCATGGGCGGCGCGGAGAATAAGCTGGTGGAATTGATTGCGCAGCTCAATAAAAAAAAATTTGAGGCGACTCTGGCCAACGTCGGCCCGCGTGGCGCCTTGGAAAATAAATTCGAGCAACTTGGCGTTGAAATTTTTCATTTTCCCCGGCGCTTTGCTTTTGACCCCCTGCCGGTGTGGCAATTGTCGCGCCTGATGCGACAGCGCCAGATTGATGTCGTGCAAACGACGTTGTTGTGGGCCGATTTGGTGGGCCCCATTGCGGCGGCTTGGGCTAATGTTCCTGTGGTGCTGTCATGGGAAACGGTATCGCACGAAGGCGATCCTTTTCATAATAATTTTCAACGCCGTGTCGGCTATCGCTGGGCGATGAAGTGGGTCGATGTGATCGTGCCGGTTTCCGAAGAAATCAAACGTTCACTGATCCAGCGCCGGCAAATTTCCGCTGAAAAAATTTGCGTCATTCACTACGGCGTGGATTTAAAGAAATTTCGCTCTACTGGCCGTGCCGCCATGCTGGCGAAACGCGCGGAAGTCGGCGCAACGGCGGAGACAATTCTCTGCGGCGTGGTGGCGAGGCTCGAACCGCCCAAAGGCCACCGTTATTTGCTCGCGGCGTTGCCTGAAGTGGTGAAACAATATCCGCAGTTTCAACTTCTTCTTATCGGCGATGGCGCGCTGCGCGCCGAATTGGAAGCCCAAACGCGAGAGCTTGGCCTGCAACGGCATGTCACTTTTCTTGGCGCGCGCCATGATGTCAGCGAGTTGTTGAATGCCATCGATTTTTTTATTTTGCCATCAGTTTCAGAGGGTTTGCCGAATGTGTTGTTGGAAGCGATGGCTTGTCAAAAGCCGGTCATGGCAACGGATGTCGGTGGCATCCCTGAAGTGGTGCGGCACGGCGAAAACGGCTATTTGGTTCCGCCCGGAGAAACTTTGGCGCTGCAGAACATGATTTTGCGCAGCTTAACAGAACGCGCCCAATGGAACGAATTGGCACAACGGGCCCGACAAACCGTAGAAACCGCATTCTCGCTTGAATATCAAATGTCGCGCTTTGAAGCGTTGTACACGGAATTTTTCGCGCGAAAAAAATCAGGTATGGGAAGCCACGAATGAGTACTTCGCGGCGTTTTTTGCGTAATACCTCCGTGTTGATTGTCGCCAATGCCTTGCAGCCGGTGCTCTCGTTTTATTTGGTGGTGACCATTAGCCGGTTGTTGAATGTCGACGGCCTCGGCGCATATTCGACCGTATTTAATTATCAAGCCATTTTTCAAATCTGCGCCGGATTTGGTTTGAAAAATTTGCTGACGCGCAATGTGGCCCAGCAACATGATGCGCTGTGGCGTTATCTCTGGCACGGCAGTTTGATCGTGTTGCCTTTCGCGCTTCTCAGTATGGCCAGCCTAATTGGCCTGACTGCCGCGTTGGATTATAGCCCGACGGTGTTTGCGGCAACAGTGGTGGTGAGTTTGTCGCTGTTGGCGGCGGCACTCGCGGATGTTTGTGAAGGTGTCCTCGCCGGCATTGAGCGCTTGCACATTGTTGGCTACAGCGCCGTTCTGGAAAATATCATTCGCGTCGTTGTCAGCTTGATTGTGCTATTCAATGGTTTTGGCCTGCTGGCGGTGGTTTGGGTTTTTGTGGCGAGCAAATTCGTCAAAGCCGTTTTCTATTATTGGTACATTCATCACTCAGTGGCGCCTTTTCCCGGCGCAACAG
>CAYUVM010000792.1:0-2356 GCA_964447935.1 uncultured Cytophagia bacterium
CTAAAAAGAGCCAATAAAATCGGGGCTAAAACACCAAGTCAGAAAGTTGATTTATATTTATTCAAACGATTATAAAAACACCGCAATAATTCTGAGGTCGTTTAACAGATCGTCCTTGACTTCTCACACCAAGATTCGTATTTTGTAGGAGTGATTCACAAGTTTACGAACAGAAAAAGGTATAAATATGCTCAACCGTATCGAAGTCAATCCCAATGTATGCCACGGCAAACCGGTTATTCGTGGTACGCGGATTATGGTTCGCAACATTTTAGGCTCGCTCGCAGGCGGCGATTCGATTCACGATATTCTTCAAAATTACCCTGAAATAAACTATGAAGACATCGAAGCCGCCATTGCTTACGCTATTGAATTGGTTGATGACACGCAGGTCAGAATGAAAGTACCGGCATGATCAAAGTTTTACTCGATCAAAATATACCTGCGCTTGTCGAACCTTGGCTGCAAAATGAAGTTGGTGAGGCGGCTGAGATTACTTCAACACGAAAGCTTGATATGCAGCGTATGGCAGATGACGAGATTTTTTATTTTTGCCAGCAGCAAAAAATGGTCATTGTCACCTATGATGAAGATTTTCAGAATCCTTTGGTTATTCCCAATATTCCGGGTTATGGTGTCGTTCGTTTGAATGTCTATCCCACAGGCTTCAATCAAACGCAACAAGCCTTAAAGCGATTATTGCAAAGTTATCCAGTTGCAACGTGGGAAAAAGCTTCAATTGTTGTTGACTCCAACAAAATCCGCTATCAAAAGAAATAAAGTTTCACCCCTGCCGCAAATACTCCCCCAGCCGATCACGATAAAACGTTGCCGTCATTTCAACGCCACTGCGCAAGGAAACCGTCGACTGCCAGCCGAGGGCGTGATTGATCTTTTCCGTAGAAACCACAAAACGCTTGATGTCGATTTTCTCGCGCGAGGCGGGAAAGGGCACGTGAGTGATCTCGCCTTTGCCGACGGCGCGGACGACTTCGTGCACCATGTCGATGAATTTGGTTTCGACAGCAGAGCCGACATAAAAATATTCGCCGTTGGCGGCAGGGGAAAGTGCGGCGCGCATGAAGGCATCGACCACGTCGTCGATGTAAACATAATCGCGTGTTTGCAGGCCTTCGCCGTAAACCGTGATTGGCTTGTTGGTCATCGCATTGGCCATGAACCAATTGAGAATGCCGTAAAAGCCGTTGAACATCTGGCAGCGCGGGCCATAAACATTATTCAAGCGCAGCGATACTGCAGGAATGTTATAAACTTTGTTATACAGCAAAATATATTTTTCCGCCGCGAGTTTGTTGATGCCGTAAATGTCCGTCGGCTCGCAGGGATGCTTCTCATCCACCGGCAAATATTGCGGCTCCCCGACTTGGCCGCGTGAGCCGGCGAAAATGATTCGTGTGCCGTTGGCCTGCTGGCGGAGAATTTCGAGAATGTTGAGCGTGCCGGTGCAATTGGTCTCGGTGTCCAGCCACGGGTCTTCCATCGAAATCTCGCGGCCCACTTGCGCAGCGAGATGAAAAATGTAATCTTTTCGGCGCGCGACACGCTCGAGCGCGGCTCGATCACGCACATCGCCTTTCACGAAGCGGACGTCTTCTTCGATCTCTTTAACGTTGGCGAAATTCCAGCCGTACGGATCGAGACAGGCATCGAACAGCGTGACCTCCGCGCCGTGCCTGATAAGCTGATGCGCGAGGTTGCTGCCGATGAAACCCAATCCGCCGGTGATTAAAATTTTCTTGCTTTGGAATTGCGTAAAATCAACTGCGACTTCCATATCAAACCATCTCCTCGATAATTTTTTTCAGTCTCGCGGCAAAGACTTGTTGTGTACAATTTCTCAGAAAAACCTGATAACCATTTTCAGCGATACGGCTGCGCAACACCGGATCATTTTTTAATCGGCGAATCGCATTTGCCAGCGCTTCGGGATTGGCGCGCTCGATCAGTAACGCGCTTTCACCATCTTGCAACAACTCCTGCACGGGCGTGTTTTTCGTCGAGATCAACGGGCGCTTGACGGCAATTGTCTCGATCACTTTATTCGTGAGCACGCGCAGCGCGCGCGGGTTCTCGCCGAAGAAGCCGAGACAAACTTCGGCACGACTCATGTAATCGGCCAATTCTTTGTACGGCACCCAATCGATGAACGTGATATTTTTTAATTGCAGTGCGTCCGCCAATTTGCGGTCGCGTTCATACGTGATACCTTTGCCGATAATTTGAAACCGCACATTTTCCTTTTCGAGTAATTTCGCGGCGCGGAAAATATATTGCACGCCATGAAACGGGGCATACTCGCCGTGAAAATGCACGAGAAACTTGCCGTTCGTATTTT
>CAYUVM010000793.1:0-2348 GCA_964447935.1 uncultured Cytophagia bacterium
GGCAGCAGTTTCACACAAGCGCTTTCCGCGCCGATAATCAACAAAGCGAGGGAAGAGATAAGTCCTAAAATGTCGAGATGAAAATGTTCGCAAAGTAATTTGCTTTCGGGAAAAAGCGGGATACGATCGCGAGTGATTTCAACGCCAAGATCGCGTTCAATCAGCATTTCGTGCAGCGCATTGGCAAGGCCGCCTTCGGTGGGATCGTGCAAGGCATGAATGCCTTCTTCCTGCCAGGCAAAGCGCGCTTCCGGCAGAACACTGATCCCCGGCGCGTATAAATAGCGGCGGCAATTCTCCGCAAATTCCGCGTCGAACGTTGCGGATAACACCGAGGCCCGTTCGCGACCGATAAGCGAGGTCGCTTCGATGGCCAGGCCTTTGGTTAAAATAATATGATCGCCGGGTTCAATACGTTCCGGAGAAAAAAGCCGATTCGTCGGTGCTTCGCCGAGCAAACAACCAGCCAGTAGAGGCCGCTCCAGGCCAGCCGTGATTTCAGTGTGACCCCCACATAGCGTCACGTTGATTTTTTTACAGGCTTCACTGAGTTGATGAAAAATGGCTTCGACCAGTTTGGGTGTCGTGGTTTTCTCCGGTAGCAACAAAGTGGCGAGAAACCATTTCGGCTCGCCTCCCATGCAGGCCACATCGTTGGCGTTAATCTGCAGGGCGTAGTAGCCAATGTCATCCGCCGTAAAGGTAATCGGGTCGGTTTTCGCCATCAGCAAGCGGTCACCGAGTTCAATCACCGCCGCGTCTCGCCCAATCCCCGCGCCGATTTTCACGCGGTGGTTTTTGTTGGTCCCCGGTGCATACTTTTGCAACAACGTTTGCAAAAAGCTAAGCGGTAATTTGCCTGCCGGGAAAATCTCCGGCAAACGGGAAGATGAAATCATGGCGTCGTCAGGATTGAATTGCGCAGAGGGCATAGAGCATGGCGCTTAGCGCATAGCTGTTGTCTATATGCTTTGCGCTTTGTTCTCGGCGCTTTCAGCCCACCAGCACATTTCCACCATTGACATTAAAAATTTCGCCGGTGATGTATGAAGCCAAATCCGAGGCGAGAAAGAGAATCGGGCCGGCGATTTCTTCGGCCGTGCCGGCGCGCCGCAAGGGAATGAGCCGCGTAATGTTCTCGCCTTCTTCCGCAATGGCCGCATTGGACATATCGGTTGCGACCCATCCGGGCGCGACGCAATTGACTCGAATATTGTACGGCGCCAGTTCCGGCGCCAACGATTTAGTAAAACTAATGGTCGCGCCTTTAGTCGCGGCATAATGCGAATGAAATGCTTCACCGCGTTGTCCTGCCGTGCTCGCGATGTTGATGATATTCCCGCGCCGCCGCGCTTTCATATGCGGCACCACCAGCCGGCAACAGTTATAAATGCTTTTTAAATTCGCGTCCATCGTTTCATCCCAAACCGCTTCGGACATCGTATCAATCGCGCCGTAAGTCCAAATGCCCGCATTGTTCACCAGAATATCGATTTGCCCGAAATGTTTGAGCACCGCCTCGACCATTTTTTCAGTTTCTTGGTATTTGCCGAGATTAGCTTGAAAAGCCGCCGCTTTGCCGCCACGCTGTGTAATTTCGGCGACCAGCGCTTCGGCTTCCGCTTTCGCCTGCCGGTAATTTATCGCGACCGCTGCACCAGCTTGCGCCGCCATTTGCGCCGTGGCCCGGCCAATACCGCGCGAGGCGCCGGTGATGAGCATGACTTGATGGTAAAATTTAATCATGAGTTATCCTCTATTTCCTTTCAGTTCGCCGTTACCCCACAAAATAGCTGTGACGCGCTTCATTGTCAAGCAAGAATTTTATTTATGAATTTTCTTTCTGATTTTCCATAGCAATGAAAGATTCGTTTGGTCAAATCGATAATTACCCGCGACGGATGGAATACACAATTTATGTTTTGCATAACGCTTTTCCTCACCATAATGCCTTCCGCTTTCGCACACCCGCCGTTCGGAAATGAACGATGGGAAAACAGCGGCCACCTTTCAACTCTTTTAAAATCAACTTTATTTTTTTGGAATAGCTTTTGCATTGAGTCTGATCAAAACTAAGGCTATGTGAGATCACTTTATGGATCGTCCCCTCGACGAAACTTTTCGCAAGCAGCAAATTCGCAAACGCACGGTGCAGGGCGGCATTGCGCTGGTGGTGATTGCCGCAATCTTCATCTTGGTTCCCGGTTGGATTTCGCCGTCGCTGAATCGCAACCGCATTCGCACGGCGAAAGTGGAGCGCGGCCCGATTGAAGCGACCATCACCGCCTCGGGCACGGTGGTGCCGGAGTTCGAGCAGGTGATTCCGAGTCCGATTGAAACGCGCGTGC
>CAYUVM010000794.1:0-2348 GCA_964447935.1 uncultured Cytophagia bacterium
CCAAGGCGAAGTCGATTTCCGTCGTTTCCGGAATGTCGCAGTCCGGCCGGGCAGGACAAACTTTGCAGCCGTTTAAAGTCGGGCTTAAGGATGCCAATGGCAATGCGGTGGCCGGACAGCAAGTAACGTGGGTCGTCACTTCCGGCAATGGGACGTTGAGCCAATACACGAACAGCACTGATCTCAGCGGCACAGCGCAAACCGTGTTAATGCTCGGCAATGTTGCAGCAACGAATACTGTCGAAGCACGCGCCAATCTCGTCGACGGGCCGGGGAAAGTGATTTTCACGGCGACAACGACAGCAGGTTTGGCCGCCAACATGCTCGCCGTCTCCGGTAACAACCAAAATGCAACCGTGCATACGACGCTACCCTTGCCATTATTGGTTAAAGTGACGACAACCACCGGCCAGGCCGTTTCGAATTTTCCGGTTGAATTTAAAACCATGCGCGGCGGCGGCAGTTTGAGTTCAAATCTCGCCATCAACAATGAAAGTTTTGAAAACGGCGCGAGTGTTCCGGCCAATTGGGATTTGGAAGGAACACCGAACGCCAGCGAAGTGGTTCTTTCCGCCAACAACCCTCGAAGCGGCACGAAGAACCTGCAAGTGAATGCGAGCCGCGACGGCGTTGGCGTAGCGCAAAATTTGAATTATCCGGCGGCGGGAAATTTCACCCTGAGTTTTTATGCCAAAGTGGCCAGCGGTACGGCGCGGGTGATTTGGCGGACGAACGGCGTTAATGGCGCCGCCGTGGATAAAATAATCGACATCACGCCGCTGGCGACCGGCAATGCGTGGATGCTTTATACGATCAGCGCCAATAACACGACGACCACGCCGCGCGTTTTGTCGTTTCGGACTGCGGCCAACGGCAATTTCCAAATTGATGATGTTAAGATTTCTCGCAACACGGATAACAATGGGCAGGCAAGCACTATCTGGACTTTGGGTGACACCGCGATGACGCAAGCAGTACGCGCCGAAGCGAAAATTGGCAATACAACACTTGCCGGTTCACCCATCACTTTTTCTGCGCTTGCGAAAGCGGGATCGGTGAAAAAGTTGGTGCTGCTGAATCCGAATCAAAACGGCGCGGTGGGCAAACCGGTCACTGTGGGCGTGCGCGTGAGTGATGATTATGTGAACGGCGTTCCAGACTTTACGGTTAAATTCACCATCAAAAGCGGCGACGCCAATTTCGATAACAATTTAAAAACACTTTCAGTGAAATCGAATGCCGGAGGTTTGGCGAATGCGAATCTCGTTATTGGCGCGACGGCACGTGATACCATCAAAGTTGAAGCCTCGGCAACGGGATTAAAAGCCGTGATCGCCAACATCATTATCGCCGTGCCGAGTCAAGTGACGAAAGGCAATTCACCGACAGTTGGCAGCGCAGGCGTGAGAATGAGCAAGCCGCTGATCGTGCGCGTCGCCGACGCCGCCGGCAAACCGATTTCTGGTTACCCTGTACTTTTCACGATTACGCAGGGCGGCGGCAGTTTCAATGGCAGCAACACCGGCACATTTTTAACTGACGCCGCCGGCGAAGCGAAAGCGTTTCCGATTCTCGGCGTGACGCCGGGCGCGCTAAATAAAATTCAAGCGCGCATTACTTATAATGGCCAGAATTTGCCAGCGCAGCCGATCGTGTTTAATGTTCGCGTCGCGAATTTGAAAGATGTCACGCTCGTTTCCGGTAATAATCAAACCGGCAACACCTGTGAGCCGTTGGCACAACCATTTAAAGTCAAAGTGACTGACTCGCTGAATGTCGGGGTGAAAGGGCAAATCATCAAGTTTACTGTCACCGCCGGTAATGGCAATTTCGGCGGCGTTATTTCAAAAGAAATGCAAACCGACAGTCTCGGTATCGCCCAAGTGCCGCTGACGCTCGGTGACAAGCCGATAGCGAACAAAGCCACGGCGAGCACGTTGACGCCGTTGAAAGGATCACCGATTACTTTTACGGCAACGGCGCAAGCTGGTGGGTCGGCAGCGTTGCGTCATTTTTCGCCGGATACTTCAAGCAAACCCGCGAGTTCGATTTTGACGACCATCGCACGGGTGACCGACAAATGCGGCGTGAACGGCGTGGCCAACGTACCCATCACTTTTATTGTGAAATCCGGCGGCGGTAAAATAAACGGCAAAGACACGGTTGTCGTTTCCACAAATGCCGAAGGCAAAGCCCAAGTGCCGTGGACGCTCGGCCCGTTGGCAGGAACATATAACAACAAATTGCAAGCCCGGGCGGCGGTCACCAACACGGCGCTTACTTTGGTGGCGAGCGCCACTGCGAGCGGCGCGCGCTCGATGACTAGCCAATCGGGCAACAAGCAAACG
>CAYUVM010000795.1:0-2337 GCA_964447935.1 uncultured Cytophagia bacterium
AAGGGCTTTCAAGGAGTCATGAAGCGCCATCATTTCGGCGGCGGTTCGGTAACCCACGGCCAGAGTGATCGTATGCGCGCGCCCGGTTCGGTAGGCGGCAGTTCTTATCCCTCCCGCGTGTTCAAAGGCACTCGGATGGCTGGACGCATGGGCGGCGATCGCGTGACGGTGCGCAATATTAAAATCGTGCGCGTCGATGCCGAGAATAATATTGTGATGGTGCGCGGCGCCATCCCCGGCGCGAAAAATGGAATGGTTGTCATTCAAAAATAAGTTTTGTAGTAGTGCCTTTGGGCACCCACTATCTCAAATATGAAAGACTGGTGATTTTGCCGGTCAGTTTGTTGTGTTGATTAATTCGGCCCCTGAAGGGGCTACTACGAAAAACTAATCATGCAAGTAGACGTTTATAGCAAAACCGGACAAAAGACCGGACGCACGGTCGAGTTGCCCGATGAAATTTTCGGCATCAAGCCGAATGAGCATGTGGTATATTTGGCGGTGAAGGCCTATCAGGCAAACCAACGCCAGGGCACGCACATGACGAAGACTCGTAAGCTGGTGCGCGGCGGTGGTAAAAAACCCTGGAAGCAAAAGGGCCGGGGCGTGGCCCGGGCTGGAACGATCCGTTCGCCGCTATGGGTTGGCGGTGGCCGTGTGTTTGGCCCCGTGCCGCATGATTATGATCAAAAGGTCAACAAAAAGACCAGCCGCTTGGCCAGAAAGTCTGTGCTTTCCAGTAAATTGAAAGACGGGCAAGTCACCGTGGTTGAAGATTTCACAATCGACAGCGGCAAGACCAAAGACATGACCGCGATTTTAAAAAGCTTTACGGCTGATAAGGTGAAATCGCTTGTGCTGGTGCCGAAGCAGGACAATATGACCTTGCAAGCCGGGCGCAATATCGCAAAGCTCCATGTGCAGGTCGCCCCGAATGCTTCCGTGTATGAGTTGATGAATTGCAAAAAATTGTTCATTCAAGAAAGCGCGGTAGCAACGATCGCAGGAGTGTTGGCATGATGATTCCCCTCGAAAAAGTCCTGATCAAGCCGGTGTTGACTGAGAAGATTCAGAATCTTTCGGATAAAGCGCACAAATACGGCTTTGTGGTCAATCTTCAATCCAGCAAGACGGATATTAAGAAAGCGGTTGAGAAAAAATTTAATGTCAACGTCGAAGCCGTGCATGTGATCAACGTCAAGGGCAAAACCAAGCGTATGATCACGCGCCGGGGCATGACCAATGGCCGCCGCAGCGATATGAAAAAGGCGATTGTGACGTTGAAAAAAGAGCAGAAAATCGATTTCTTTGCGGGCAGGTAGTTGTCTAGCCCTTTGGGCGAAGCGGTTTTTAAAATAAAAAGTGTTCGACATTGAGCGCCACCCAACAGGGCGGCAATTGAGTGTGTTAAAATAAAAAATTATCATGGGTATTAAAACTTTTCGTCCAATCACACCGACCCTGCGCACCACGGCGCTGCCGACGTTTGAGGAAATTACGAAGTCAACGCCGGAACGCGCGCTGTTGGAGCCGAAGCACAGCAGCGGCGGGCGTAACAATCATGGCCGGGTCACCACGCGTTTTCGTGGCGGAGGCCACAAGCGGCACTACCGGCGTGTTGATTTTAAGCGCGACAAACACAACATTCCCGCGAAGGTGGCGGCGATTGAATACGATCCGAATCGTACAGCGCGTATTGCGTTGTTGCATTACGCTGATGGCGAGAAGCGTTATATTCTGGCGCCCGATGGTTTGCAGGTCGGTGATGCGCTGATGTCCGGCGAGAATGCCGAGTTTCGCGTCGGTAATGCCTTGCCGTTGAAGAACATGCCCGTAGGTACTTCGGTGCACAACGTCGAGATGCGTTTGGGGCGTGGCGGGCAAATTGGCCGTAGCGCCGGTGCACTTATTCAGTTGATGGGCCGGGAAGGTGATTATGCGCAACTGCGTCTGCCTTCCGGTGAAATGCGCCGCGTGCGTTCCGAATGTTATGCAACGATCGGCCAGGTTGGCAATCTTGATCATGAAAATATTTCGCTTGGTAAAGCCGGCCGGACGCGCTGGATGGGCTTTCGCCCGCATGTACGCGGCGTCGCGATGAACCCTGTTGACCATCCGATGGGCGGTGGCGAAGGTAAAAGCTCCGGCGGCCGGCACCCCACCTCACCGTGGGGCCAGAAGGCCAAAGGTTTAAAGACGCGCAAGAAGAGCAAGCCGTCCAGCAAATATATTGTTGCAAAGCGAACGAAATAAATTGCAATCCGAGTTTTTAAGAGTCATATTTTAACAGGAAGCGTCAATGCCACGTAGCATTAAAAAAGGCCCGTATATCGACGC
>CAYUVM010000796.1:0-2334 GCA_964447935.1 uncultured Cytophagia bacterium
CTCCGTCATTGGGGTCGAACGTCGAACATTGTAGGTAAAACCTACTCGCATCTTGCTTTCTCCTTGCTGGCGCCGCGTTATGAGCTTTGCCTAAGCTTAAATTTGATTTCGTGAAAGTGGAGGCGATTGAACGCTCCGGATTCGGACATCGCCAGGTGGCGAGCCCGAAAGGTTGATTGTAAATTTGCGCTTTGCTGCATCACGAGATTCTCCACACGATCTACATTGGTTTTTCCCTTGAGCATCCGCTCGAATGAGTTTGTTGAAACGGCAGTTGATAAAAATTTATTTTAGAAAACATATACTATTTATTGTCTTATTTGTTCCAGGTGATGCCGGCGATATTATTTGCCAAACCATTTGACTAAATAGAATCTCGGCCCCGTTTTCATCACCGGTGAAACCGAATCAACGATTTTTCGACCCACCGTCGCGCGGGCCGGCAAATCGGAAGTTTGAGAAATGTAAAACGTTGTGAGATTTTGAATCAGGAAGGAGAATAATTCTTTTTCCGGCAGTGCCACAGAATGCCGGCATCGAGGTGGGGTGAGACAACTTCTCTTGCGGTTGAGAAGACGACGCCTCAGTTGTACTCATAAAAAATGCTTATCTCCAAAAAATTATTTTTGATTTGCCGTAATATCCGAATTTTTTTTGGAAAAAGCAAGAAATAATTTTGAAAACGGGCAGCAAAAAACACTTGCTGGAATCGTTTTAAAAAGATCTAAGATATATTGAAAAACCGTTTGACAAAGACGCTTTTTTTGATTATGTTTTTGACACAATCACTGAACGGGTGGTAACGGTATCATCGAGCAGAAAAAGGCTATGCCTGGAAGGAGTTCGTCAGTATGAGTCTGGATGCATTGGGAATGATCGAAACCCGCGGCCTGGTTGGCGCCATTGAGGCGGCGGATGCAATGGTGAAAGCCGCCAAAGTCACGCTGATCGGCAAAGAGAAAATCGGCGGCGGCTACGTGACGGTGATGGTGCGCGGCGACGTCGGCGCAGTGAAAGCGGCGACGGATGCCGGTGCCGCGGCCGCCGAAAAAGTTGGCGAACTGGTTTCGGTTCACGTCATTCCGCGCCCGCATGCTGATGTGGAAATGATTCTGCCCAAACGCGAAGAGAGTTAACTGGTCGCTGGTTACTCGCCGCTGGTCGCTACAAGCAGCAAACCACCAGTCACCAGCAACAAGCAACGAACTACCAGCAACCAGCATCAAGGAACCAGTCCATGTCCGAACGCGCCTTAGGCTTGATTGAAACCCGCGGTTTGGTGGCGGCCTTGGAAGCGGCCGATGCCATGATGAAAGCCGCTCAGGTGATTTGTGTCGGCAAAGAAGTGACCGATGCGGCGATGGTCACCATTAAAATCGTCGGCGAGGTCGGCGCGGTGAAAGCCGCTATTGATGCCGGCAGTGCGGCCGCCCGGCGTGTCGGCGAAGTGGTGTCGACCCACATTATTCCTCGCCCCGATGCGCAAACGGAACAACTCACGTACAGTGCAAGTGAACGGGCGCGTCTGAATCCCCCCGCAACACAACCAACCAGTGAGACGCCCGCGGCCAAACGCGGCGTAAAAAAATAATTAGCCTCTCAAAACAAGCCTGGAGTCTGCCGGCGTTTGCCAAAATCAATCTTGGCCTGCGCATCCTGGGCAAACGTGCAGATGGGTATCATGAATTAGACACGTTTTTTCTACAGATTGATTTAGCCGATCAATTGCATTTTAAAAAAACGTCGTCCGCCGGTTTAACCTTAACCTGCGATCAACCGGAGATTCCGGTTGATGAATCCAACCTTTGTTATCGTGCCTACCAATTGCTTCGGGAATTGGCCGCCAAGCCGCTCAATGTCAGCTTGCATCTCGAAAAGAAAATTCCCGCCGGCGCCGGATTGGGCGGCGGCAGTAGCGACGCTGCCGTGACGCTAATGGCGCTTAATCGATTTTTTGAGTTGAATTTGTCAACTGCGCGCTTGTTGCAACTTGCAACTCAGCTTGGTTCGGATGTGCCGTTTTTTCTCACTGGTGGCATGTGTCGCGGGCGGGGGCGCGGTGAAATTCTCGAGGCGATAGATGATTTACCGGCATTTTGGGTGTTGCTCGTTACCCCGCCGGTTGCGGTCTCGACTGCCTGGGCCTATCAAAATTACAATAAATTAGGCTTGACAAAAACCGAAAAGTATCGTAAATTACCAAGCTCAAACATTTTGCATTGCACCGGCGTTGAGCTTTTGGAAGTCTGCCAGAATGACCTTGAAGCTGCGGTCTTTGAAAAATATGAGGAGTTGGCAAAAATTAAAGCGCAGTTGCAAAGCAGCGGCGCGATG
>CAYUVM010000797.1:0-2329 GCA_964447935.1 uncultured Cytophagia bacterium
TCTCTGTTTGCTCCGTTTGCTCTGTGTTTAATCTCTTTTGGTTGCGGCTCGTCCGGGTTAGGAAAGTGAAAATTAACCACCACTCCTCATTGTTGAAGAAAGGAAAACATGCTGCGCGAAACTCTCAGCAAGAAAAATCACGTTGAAAAAAACGGCTTTCGCTGGCGTGGGGCCGGCGAAATTGCCCGTATCGAAGGCTTCAGCGATGCGGTCTTTGCGTTTGCCGTCACGTTGCTTGTGGTGTCGTTAGAAGTGCCGGAAACTTTCACCGAGTTGTGGGAAAAGATGCACGGCTTTGTCGCGTTCATGATTTGTTTCGCCCTGTTATTTCTGGTGTGGCACGATCAGTATATTTTTTTCCGGCGCTACGGTTTGCAGGACGGCGTGACCAACTGGCTGAACGGCGCTTTGTTGTTTGTCGTGCTGTTTTTTGTTTATCCGCTCAAATTTCTGTTTAGTTTTCTGTTCAAAGCCTTTACCGGGGGCGACCTGCAAGTGCACCTGCCCGATGGCCGCGTCGAGCCAATTATTGAATTTGGGCAAATGCCGCAGTTGATGATTATTTATGCGTTGGGTTATATTGCCGTCGGGCTGATTTTTGTTTTGCTCTATCGCCGCGCCCACCATAAACGCGTCGAGCTGGAATTGAATGACGGCGAAGTGCTCGAGACGCGCGCGAGTATCCAATCCCATGCCCTCAACATTGGGATCGGGCTGTTATCGCTGCTGATTGTTTTAATCGGCGGGGAATACTCGTCATTCTTCGCCGGAATTGTTTACTCCTTGATCGGTCCAGTACAGGGATTGAATGGATGGATCATGGGGAAGAAAAAAAAGGCGCTGTTAGCGGCACGGCCGGCATGAGTTTCTGACGCGCCATAACGAAAATCTTTTATGTCGTATTTTTCCTCAACACCAACCATTTGGCGGCGCAGTGTGCTCATTGGCTGGCTGGGTTGGACGGCGTATGCGATTTTGTATGCCGTAATTTTGAGCCTGCAATCGAAGGTGTTCTTTCCGTATGCTCTTTCCGGCTCGCTGGTGTCGCATTATTTGATGGCATTTTACAGCGTTCCCATTTGGTTTTGGACGACGCGCGTCTTGGCGGAAAAACGTTGGCCCGCGCATTTATTGGGCCATCTGCTTGGTGCGGCAATTTATGCGAGCCTTTGGCTCTGGAGTTTGCTGGGTTTATTTCGAGGCTTGTTCGGCGAAGCCGTCTGGCAAGCCGCCCAGTTGTTCACGATCAAGTACTGGTTAATCCACGAAGCGGTAATTGTTTACGCCGTCTTCGTTGGTATTTTTTATTTGCGGCACTCGCAGCAACAACTGCGGGAAAAAGAACAGCGCGAAGCCGAGTTGCGGCTGCACGCGAATCAAATGGAACTCGCCATTTTGAAAGCGCAGCTCAATCCGCATTTTCTTTTTAACACGCTCAATTCCATCAACGCGCTCGTTAGCAGCGATCCCGAAGCCGCGCGCCGTGTGCTCGCGCAACTCGCCGAAGTCCTGCGCTATTCGCTGGAAAGCGATCGCCGGCCGTTCGTGCCGCTGGCTGAAGAATTGCGTTTTGTCGAAACCTATTTAACGATTGAAAAAGCCCGTTTTGGCCGGCGGTTGCAAGTTAAAATGGAAATTGATGAAACCGCCCGCCCCTTGCTGGTGCCGCCGATGATTCTGCAGCCCCTCGCGGAAAATGCCGTGAAACATGGCCTCGCCCCGAAAGAAGACGGCGGTCAACTCGTTTTGCGCGTGCAACGGCAAAACCATCATCTCGATTTTGAAGTCGCCGATAATGGCGCTGGGACAAATGGAACTCCATCTCATGACTTACTTAATCAAGGCCGCGGTTTGCACAATACTGATTTACGCCTGCGTAAAATGTTTGGCGATTCCTCGACATTGCAATTCAGCGAGGTAGACGAAGGGTTCTGCGTTAAATTTCGCATGCCGATCACGATGAGCCAATAACCTCGACTCAAGACTTCGGGCTAATATGCAGATCAAAACCATCATTATCGACGACGAGCCACTGGCGCGGCAAGTGATACGCGAATTTTTGCAGGCCTTTCGGCAAGTCGAGATCATCGCCGAATGCGAGAACGGCCGGCAGGCAGTGACCACGATCAATCAGCAGCAACCGGATTTAATTTTTCTTGATGTGCAAATGCCCGGGCTTAACGGCTTTCAGGTTTTAGAAAAAATTGACCACCTGCCCGCGGTTATTTTTTCAACGGCGTATGACGAGTATGCGATTCGCGCGTTTGAAGTGAATGCCGTGGATTATTTGCTGAAGCCGTTTGACCGGGAGCGCTTTGCCGTGGCCGTG
>CAYUVM010000798.1:0-2329 GCA_964447935.1 uncultured Cytophagia bacterium
GCAGCCCGGAGATCAAAGAGATTTTTTCCTTGATTAAAAAGGTGGCGAAAAGCAATGCCACCATTTTGATTCAAGGCGAAACCGGCACGGGCAAGGAGCTAATTGCCGGGTTGATACAGTTTATCAGCCACCGTGCCGACAAGCCCTTCGTCAAAGTCAACTGCGCAGCGCTCCCCGAGAATCTGTTGGAGAGCGAGCTGTTCGGACATGAAAAGGGCGCTTTTACTGGCGCCTATCAAACGCGCGTCGGCAAATTTGAGCAGTCCGACGGCGGCACGCTGTTTTTGGATGAAATCGGCGACATGCATCTCACCACGCAGGCGAAAATTCTGCGGGTGCTGCAGGATCAAACGTTCAACCGCTTGGGCGGCAACCGCACGATTCAAGTCGACGTGCGGGTGGTGGCGGCCACGAACAAGGATTTGTGGCACGAAATCGAGCTGGGAAATTTTCGCGCCGATTTGTATTACCGTTTAAATGTGGTGACGCTGCACATTCCGCCCCTGCGCAAACGCGCCGAGGATATTGTGTTGATCGCCGAATTTTTCCGGCGCAAATTCTCGCGCGAAATTCGCAAGAAAACCAAAGGCTTTTCGGCGGAAACGATGGAGCTGATTCGCAACCATCAGTGGCCCGGCAATATTCGCGAGCTGAAGAATTTGGTGGAACGCGCAGTGCTGGTTGTCGAAGAAGGCCAGGAGATTCAGGCCAAAGATTTGTCGATGTCCGGCAAAGATTATTTTGCCGCTGGTGGTAAAGACCGCCGCCGCTCGACCGACGGCGAGTTGCTTAATTTAGACACGCTGAATCTCGAAGTGATTGAGAAAGAAGCCATCTTGCGCGCGCTGGAATTGCGCAACTGGGTGCAAAAAGATGCGGCGAATTTGCTCGGCATCTCGCCCCGCGCGTTGAATTACAAAATCAATTATCACAACATTACGCATTCGTCGTGGAAAAAGAACACGTAAGGTGATGCGTTTTTGATATAGGTTCGACAAGGGCGATTCCGTTTTTACGGCGGGATTGCCCTTCGCATTTTATTATTGATTTTTGCAAAAGTAAAAGGAAATGTCATGCCTGCCCTGCCAAAGGCTCCAGGCAGGCCAGGGCTGGAAGCATCTTGTTTGTAAGCCCGCCCCAAGCGTGATTGGAACAGGATTCCTCCGAAATGACATCCGCGCATGAGGCTTGCACTGTTCCATTTTGTTATACAAAGCTCAATAAGTAGAAAAGTTGGAGATCGCCCTGTGAGGATTATCCTTATTGCAATCCTGCTGCTGATCGGCGCGCCGGCCCTCGGCGGCGAAATTAAAATAGCTTGGCAACCGAATACCGAATCCGATCTCGCCGGTTATTATGTTTATTACGGCGCCAAAAATCGCCCGCTGGGCGCGCGCATCAATGTGGGCCGGCAGACGCAATATACCATTCAAAATTTGACCGCCGGCGAAACGTATCACATCGCGATAACCGCCTTCGATCAGACGGGAAATGAGAGCACCTTTTCACAACAAACCGAGGCCCGTGTTGCAGGCGGTTTCGAAAAAGGCGACGGTACCCCGGCCCAGCATGAGTTGCTGCCCAATTATCCAAATCCCTTTCAAATTCCCGTGGATAAAAACACAGCCATTGCTTTTTTGTTGAGTGCCGATTCGCCGGTTAAATTGGAAATTTTTAATGTGCTCGGCCAGCGCCTCGTCACCTTGCTCGATCGGAGCTTGCCGGCGGGCCTGCAAAAAATTTTTTGGAACGGTCTCGATGCGCAAAAGCGGCCGGTGCCGGCCGGCATATATGTGTATCGCCTTGAAACGAGCGGGCAGATTTCCACGCGAAAGCTGGTGATTTATCGGTGAGTTCTCCTTTCCAGCATCGTTGTTAATTTTAATCCCATGGTACTGTCGAATGGCCGTGGGATTTTTATTTGGGGAATTACGAATGTGAAGCTGTCTACCTTTCGCACGCACCTTACGCTTTCGAAATACGCCACGGTAAATTTCGTGTTTCTTATTGTATGGAGCACGCGACACTTTTTCCGCATTTTTTCGCGGCGCAAGCTTATATCCAAAAAATTCAAGTGTACGATTTTCTGCAAAATTTTTCGGGACAACTGGCATATCCTTTGCGTGAGTATAGCCGGATTAGAAAATCACTGGAGGATTTTGGACCATGCGACAACTTGCACGACATCATGGATTGGTCGTAAGAATCTTACAGTTGATGTGCCTTTGTGTGGTTTTGAGCCTGATCGTTTTCAATACATCTATTGCAGTTGCAGGATCGTTGAAAGCAAGCTGGAATGCGAATACGGAGCCGGATTTGGCCGGCTACA
>CAYUVM010000799.1:0-2318 GCA_964447935.1 uncultured Cytophagia bacterium
CACGGGTCGCGAGATGATTGCGGCGTTGCGGCAGCGCCATCTTCCTCTTGAATTTTTGCAGAACCATGAAAACAATGGCACCGGTACCGTGATGGTAACGCTCGATGTTAGAGGCGTCCCAAGTTTCCGTTGCTCGCGCGACGTGGCGTTTGATTATTTGCAAAACGTCCCGGGACTGGAAAGTTTAGCGCAACGCACCGACGCCGTCTTGTTCGGCACCCTGGCGCAGCGTTCGCCGATGACGCGTAAAACCATTTTGGCTTTCTTACATGCAGCAAAAAATGCCGTGCGCTTATTTGATGTCAATTCGCGGGCGAGCGTGGCGGAATTACAAACCCTCGTGCCGGAATCGCTGGCGCTGGCGAATGCGGTAAAAATGAATCAGGCTGAAATGAAATTGTTGCAAATGCTTTTGCATCGTGAGCATGATTCTCCGCGAAAATTCATGGATTACCTCATAAAAAAATTTTCGCTTAAACTCGTTGCGGTGACTTGTGGTGAAAATGGTTGTGAAGTTTTTGACGGCGCCAACGCTGTCAAAATTGCTGGACTGCCGGTGCGGGCCGTTGATACCACCGGCGCCGGCGATGCGTTTGCCGCCGGATTGCTGCACCAGTTCCTACGGGGCGCGCCCTTGCGCGAATGTGCCGAATATGCCAATCTGCTCGGCGCTTTTCTTTGCACGCAAAGCGGCGCGACGCCCATTTTCGATCAACCAACTATCGAGGCTTTTCGCGAGTTGTTATAACGCAACTCAAGTTGTAGTCTAAAAAATTTCAAAATCGAGGTCGCCATGTCTTTGCAATTGCCCGAACGTTACGCTTTAGCGCATACCCCGACGCCGATTGAAAAGCTCGCGCGGCTGTCGCAGCTTTTCGGCGGCCCGGAGATTTATATCAAACGCGACGATCTTACCGGCATCGGCAAAACCGGCAATAAAGTGCGAAAGTTAGAATTTCTTATTGCCGAGGCTTTGCGCGAAGGCGCGCAAATTTTAATTACCTGCGGTGGCGTACAATCAAATCACGCGCGCGCCACCGCGTTAACCGCCGCCAAAGTCGGCCTCAAAAGCCATTTGGTGTTGCGCGATTCCGCCGGCAGCGATATTGACGGCAATTTATTTATCGACCGGCTGGTGGGCGCGGAAGTGGAATTTATCACGCCGCAGCAATATGAGCAGGTGGATGATATCATGCACCGTCTCGCCGAAAATTATGCCAGCAAAGGCCTCAAAGCCTTTGTCATTCCCGAAGGTGGCTCGATTGCGCTCGGCGCGCTCGGTTATGTTCACGCCATTGACGAAGTGCGCCGGCAAATGGAAGCACAGCAGGTCGAATTTGATCACATGATTTCTGCCGTCGGCTCCGGCGGCACGATGGCGGGCATGTTGCTCGGGAAAAGCGCGCATCATCTGAAAGCGCAAATTCATGGCGTCAATGTTTGCGATGACGCGCCGTATTTTCAAGAGCGCATCAGCAACATCATTCGCGAGGCCAAAAGAAAATACGGCTTCAATTTGAATTTGCCCAAAAAAGAGATCAATATTATTGATGGCTACATCGGCAAAGGTTACGGCTTGAACCGGCAGGAAGAAATCGAGCTGATCAAACTCGTAGCGCAAACGGAAGGCATTATTTTAGATCCGGTCTACACCGCCAAAGCGATGTTCGGCCTCAAAGATCAGATTCGCAAAGGCCGCTTCACCAAATCGGAAAAAATTTTGTTTTGGCACACCGGCGGAATTTTCGGGTTGTTTGCGAAGCGCGGGTTGTTTTTTTAAATTAAGATCATCACCAACAAAAAAGCCCCAAGGATTTTCCCTGGGGCTTTTTGGGTTTAGCAAACACGAATACAAATGCGACTCTATTCCGCCGCCGGCGTGACATAATGAATATAAGCGTTCATCATTTCAATCGCGGCGGATTTTTCTTTAATGTCATTCATCATCAAATCACGTAATGAAATCACGCCGACGAGCCGGTCGCCGGAGGCAATCACCAGGTGACGGATGCTGTGGGCTTGCATTCTCGCGAGGCAAACCTCAAACGTTTCATCGGGATTGGCGGTCACGAGATTGCTGGTCATCACCTGTTCGATTTTAACTTTGTTGGGATCTAGCCCTTTGGCGACGACACGTTTCATCAAGTCGCGCTCCGAAAAAATACCGACCAAGCGATCTTCGTTGAGCACCGCCACCGCGCCGAAGCTTTTCTCCGCCATAAATTTGACCGCTTCCATGACGGTTTGAGCGTGCTGCACGGTAAAAACGTCGCGACTTTTCACAATCTTGCCGACAGTATTCATGAGCAACTCTCCCT
>CAYUVM010000800.1:0-2315 GCA_964447935.1 uncultured Cytophagia bacterium
ATCGGCATTCCCTTGTCAACCGCCAAACTGTGGAGAGCACACATTCGGTTTGCGCGCAAGAACCAACATTGCTCGCCCGGCTTGTTGTCATTGAGCAATGGCGTCCCGATATCTGCCGGACGGGAAAGCTCCCATTTCGCAAAATCGTATGGCTCTATCAAGTATGGTTGAATTTCGTCCGCGTGTTCTTTGATGCGCGCAACCTCGTACAGCGTGGCGCTGACGCCTTCTTCACAGCAGCGCGAGGTACACATTTCAACACATTGATTGCGTAATTTGGTGCGTACAAAAAGTTCGGGGGAAAGTCGAAAGTTACCTACAATGATGGACATCCGTTTTACACCCATCGTGCCGAGATGCTTTACAAATTTGAGTATAACGCGTTACCCGCCTACAACAAAAAATCGCGAGCCCTTGTTGTGTGCTGATGCTCACGATCTATTGGTGCAAAAAAAGAGAGAATTCGCTTGGCGCTGACCTACTCTCCCGGAGGGTGACCCCTCGAGTACCATTGGCGCAGATGGGCTTGACGGCTGGGTTCGGAATGGAGCCAGGTATTTCCCCACCGCTTCAAGCACCAGCGAATTCTCTCAACTCTCTTGCAAGATCAATTAGTTTATCAACCGAAGAAGTCTAACGTGAACGCTAATCGCAGGCGACTTGCTGTATCGCCCTGAATTGACTACACAGCAATCCCGAGAACAAGCGCTCGTGCATTAGGAGTGGTTCGCACACGGCTCACACCGCTTACACGTCCACCCTATCTAGGTCGTGGTCTACAACCGCACTTACTGCATGCTCACGCACACAACGGAACGCTTATCTGGAGGCGCGCTTCCCACTTAGATGCATTCAGCGGTTATCGCTGCCCGACTTGGCTACCCGGCGCTGCTCTTGGCAGAACAACCGGCACACCAGCGGTCGGTCCAACCCGGTCCTCTCGTACTAGGGTCAGCCCCTCGCAACGTTCCTTCGCCCACAGTGGATAGAGACCGAACTGTCTCACGACGTTCTGAACCCAGCTCGCGTGCCGCTTTAATGGGCGAACAGCCCAACCCTTGGGACCGATTCCAGCCCCAGGATGCGACGAGCCGACATCGAGGTGCCGAGCGAAGCCGTCGCTGTGAACGCTTGGGCTTCACCAGCCTGTTATCCCCGGGGTAGCTTTTGTCCGATAAGTCACGGCGTTTCCACACACAATCCGTGAGATCACTAAGCCCGACTTTCGTCTCTGCTCGAGTTGTTGCTCTCGCAGTCAAGCTCCCTTGTGCCTTTACACTCTGCGGTTGGTTTCCATTCAACCTGAGGGAACCTTTGGGCGCCTCCGTTACCTTTTAGGAGGCGACCGCCCCAGTCAAACTCCCCGCCTGGCATGGTCCCACGACCCGTTCAGGGTTCGTGGTTAGAATCGAAAACGCTTGAGGGTGGTATTTCAACGCTGCCTCCACCGAGCCCGCAAGCCCAGTTTCTCCGGCTCCCACCTATCCTACGCACAACCGTCCCCCATCCAGTGCCAAGTTAGAGTAAAGCTCCACGGGGTCTTTTTGTCCTACTGCGGGTAAATGGCATCTTCACCACTAATTCAATTTCGCCGGGTCCCCCGTTGAGACAGCGCTCCACTTGTTACACCTTTCGTGCGGGTCGGAACTTACCCGACAAGGAATTTCGCTACCTTAGGACCGTTATAGTTACGGCCGCCGTTCACCGGGGCTTCGATTCAAAGCGTCCAGAGACTTGCGTCCCCTTGACCTCTCCTCTTAACCTTCCGGCACTGGGCAGGTGTCAGCCCCTATACTTCACCTTACGGTTTCGCAGAGACCTGTGTTTTTGTTAAACAGTCAGTAGAGCCGCTTCGCTGCGAGTTCAGAACGCTTTAGATTACTCCTCACATCCCAGACCCATCCTTCTCCCGAAGTTACGGATGCATTTTGCCTAGTTCCTTAACGGAGGTTCTCCCGATCGCCTTGCATTTCTCATGCCGTCCACCTGTGTCGGTTTGCGGTACGGGCACATTACCTTCATCCCTTAGAAGTTTTTCTCGTCAGCGTGAACTCACCGACTTGTGGGCTTGCGCCACCGCTTACGTCTCGGCTCAGAATACGGATTTGCCTATATTCCTCAACACCTTAACGCTTCGCACCTGCCATGTCCAGTGGGCAGGCTCGGCTATCCTTCTGCGTCTCTCCTTCGGTCCGGTAACATGGTATCGGAATGTTGACCGATTGTCCATCACCTACGGCTTTCGCCCTCGGCTTAGGCCCGACTAACCCGCCGCGGATGACCCTTGCGGCGGAACCCTCAGACTTACGGCGGCA
>CAYUVM010000801.1:0-2303 GCA_964447935.1 uncultured Cytophagia bacterium
CAGTAAAAGCGCAAAAAAACTAAACAATATCGCTTCACCCCAGAATTGCCGCACCAATTGGCCGCGCAACGCCCCCAAGGTTTTACGCATGCCGACTTCCATAGTCCGGTTCGCCGTGCGTCCAATCGCCAGCGTCATAAAATTGATGCAGGCGATCAGCAGCACCATCAAACCGATGCTGGCCAGGATATAGGAATACTTTGGATTACTGGTTGGCAAAAAGGAATTTTCTACGTTCGGATCGAGATAAATCGCCGACAGCGGCTGGAGCCGCAGCTTCAGCGCGTCCTCTTCTTTTGCAAGCCAGCCGAGAACTTGCCAGGTGTGAACCATATCGCCGTAATAGCTTTTCACAAAATTCTCGAACTTATTTTGCAACACGGCTGGATCCGTGCCGATCGTAGTTTGAATAAAGGTTTCCGCGCCCCAAGCCGTCCAGGCATTTTCAAACTCGGCATAATTGGGCGAACTGATATAAGGCAGAACCAAATCGAATTTTAGGCTCGAATTATCCGGAAGCTTTTGGCTCACGCCATTGACAATAAAATCGCGGGCTGTGTCACCGAAACGCAGCGAGAGGGTTTTCCCCAGCGGCATTGCATCGCCAAAATATTTTTCCGCCAGAGTTTCGCTCATCACCACCGCATTGGGATTCAACAATGCCGAAGCCGGATCGCCATGTCGAAAAGGCAACGTAAACATCGTGAAAAAATCATTGTCAACATAAAGAACTTTTTCCTTAAGGATATCTTCGCCGGTGCGAATGACCACCGATCCTGTTTTCAAACGGGTTGCCCGCATAATTTCCGGAAACGCCGTTTTTAAGGTTGGCGCCAATGGCGGCGGTTGTCCGGCTTTAATCTTGGTGCCGCCGTCCAGCGTTTTGGTGGCTAGATTAACACGGTAAACCTGTGCGCCGTTTTCGTGAAATCGATCATAGCTCAGCTCATTTTGCACAAACAAAAACACCAGCACACAACAGGCGACGCCCAACGCCAAGCCGAAAACATTGATACAAGAATACGTTTTGTACTTGAGGATATTGCGTAGCGCTATTTTTAGATAGTGGTTAAACATAATCAGGTCCAAAGTCTTTTGTTCGAGGTCCGAAGCCGGCTATCGAACGGGTTATTCCATTGTTTTTCAATTTGCCGATTTATCTTTTTGCTTCACTCATATCGCAGCGCCTCAATCGGATTCGCCAGCGCAGCTTTGATCGCCTGCGTGCTCACGGTGAGCAGAGCGATGAGCAGCGCCACCCCACCCGCGAGTGCGAATACCCACCATTCCATTTCAACACGAAAAGCAAAGCTCTGCAGCCATTTGTTCATCGCATACCACGCCAGCGGCCAGGCCATGAGATTGGCCAACAACACCAGTTTGACAAAATCTTTGGAAAGCAGCGTGACGACGTTCGTCACCGTCGCGCCGAGCACTTTGCGCACGCCAATCTCTTTGGTGCGGCGCTCAGCAGTAAACGCAGCGAGGCCGAACAATCCCAGACACGCGATGCCGATGGCGAGCAGTGCAAAAACTTGGAAAACACGGCCGAGTTGTTGATCGGCCTGATGCAGGCGCGCGAAGTCATCATCGAGAAAATAATAGTCAAGTGGATAGCTCGGCGCGAAGTTGCTCCATATACTGTTGATATGCTCGAGCGTTTTCGCCACCTCCTGCGGCGCAATGCGAAACGAAATGAAATTCAGTTTGTCCATCGGCATAATATTGATGACGAGCGGCCAGACGGTTTCACGAAATGAGAAAAGATTGAAGTCCTTCACTACGCCGACGATCTTGCCAGGATAATCTTGTCCTCCGTGGCGCATAGTGATGCTGCGTCCGAGCGCTTCCGTCGCAGATTTCCATTGGGCATTGCGCACGAACGCCTCGTTAACGAGAAACGCGCTGGCAGCATCGGTTGGAAGCTGCTCGCTAAAATCACGGCCGGCGGCAACACGGATGCCGTAAGTTTTGAGAAAGTCGTGATCGACAAAAAAACGCGTATGGCCATCGGGTTCCAAACCCTCAACGGTATAGCCCGCGCCATTGCCGGCTTTGGCGGGAACTTGCTCGGTCGCAGTCATGGCGAACAGATTGGAATGCTGCAGCAGCGCATGTTTGGCCGCGCGATAGCTGTTGCGGATTTCATCGTTGAGCGGCGCGACGACAATCACGTCGCGATCGAAACCGAGGTTTTTATTGCGAAAATATTGCATCTGATAATAAACCACTGTCGTGCAAACCACCAAAATCACCGAAATTGCAAATTGTAAAATCACAAGGCCTTTACGCAAAATGATTGC
>CAYUVM010000802.1:0-2299 GCA_964447935.1 uncultured Cytophagia bacterium
GTTGAAGCGCGCGCCGCTTTAACCGGCTCACCAATTGTGTTTAACGCGACGACAATTTCCGGCGTGGCGACCACGGTCGCCATCGCTTCAGCGCCGCCGAGCGGCACGGTGCATGCGCCACTCGGTGCGCCGTTGGTGGCGAAAGTGACAACCGGCAACGGCTTGCCGGCAGCGCATTTTCCGGTGGTTTTTCGCGTCACGCGCGGCGGTGGCAGCTTCACGCCGAATTTTGCGGTAAACAATGGTGATTTTGAAACGTTGACGCCGGGCGCCAACACGCCATTGAATTGGACGCTGGAAAGCTCTCCATCGCCGGCAGAAGTTTTTCTTTCCACGTCGGCGCCCCGCAGCGGCACGAAAAGTTTGCAGGTGACTTCGACTCGCGACGGCGTGGGGGTTTCACAAACCATCATTTATCCCGCGATCGGCAGCTACACGTTGAGTTTTTATGCCAAAGTGATCAGCGGTTCCGCGCAGGCCATTTGGCGCACCAGTGATTTTGCCGGCAATCAAGTTGAGAAAACCGTTGATTTAAATTCAGCGGCGACCGGAAATAATTGGACGCTGTACACGCTGGCGGCTGACAATGGCGCTGTAACGCCACGGAGTTTGAGTTTTAAAACCTCGGGTACGAGCAGCAACTTTTTTATCGATGACCTGAAGATTGCGCGCAATACCGATGTCAATGGACAGATTGCCATCAACTTCACGCTCGGCGATACGGCGATGGCGCAAAAAGTGGTGGCCGAGGCGAAAGTTGGCAACACCAATCTGGCTGGCTCACCGTTGACGTTTTCCGTGCAAGCTAACGCCGGATCGGCGACGGCGCAAAAGATTGACAGCGGCAACAACCAAAGCGGTTCGGCCGGGCAAACACTGGCGCAGCCGCTGGTAGTGAAAATCGTCGATCAATATGGCAACGGCATTCAGGGCCGCACGGTTACGTTTGCCGTGAAAAAAGGCGGCGGTAAAATCAATAACAATTTGACGAGCGCAACGCAGCAAACCAATGCAAACGGCCTCGCCTCGGTGACATACAAACTCGGCGCGGTTTCCGGCGATACGAACAAAGTCGAGGTGACCACGGCCGGCTTAAATAAAGTGACGTTCGTTTCGTTCGCGGCGATTCCCAACAAAGTTACCCGCGCCAGCAATCCGCTGGCGGGCTCGGCGAATAAAAAGCTGCCGCAACTGCTGGCGGTAAAAGTGACTGATGTGAACAACAAAATTATCGCAGGCTATCCGGTCACGTTTATTATCAAACAAGGCGGCGGCAAATTAAACAAAGACAGTACGCGCATCACGCTCCCGACCGATGCCAGCGGCACCGCTAATGTGGCGTTGATCCTGGGTCCGACGCCGGGCGTCGTCAACCGCGTTGAAGCGTATGTCACTTTCAATAACCAACGCTTGCCGAATCCGGCATTGAGTTTTGCGGTGAAAGCCGCACCGCTGAAAAATCTTGAACTAAATGGTGGCAACAACCAGGCGGGGCCCGCGTGTGAGCCACTGGCGCAATTTTTCCGCGCAAAAGTAACCGACTCGCTCAACGTCGGCGTCGCCGGCCAACTGGTGACCTTTCTTGTTGCCAAAGGCGGCGGCAAATTGAACGGTAATCTCGACTCGGTGAAAGTGAACACCGACACCGCAGGCGTCGCGCAGAGCAAATTGACACTCGGGCCCAAGCCTGGCGCCAATCAAGTGACGGCGCGCAGTGCGGCGAAACTCGCTGGTTCGCCGTTGACGTTCACGGCCACTGGTCGCATCGGCGCGGCGGCCTCGCTGAAAAAATTTTCCGGTGACAGTCTGTTTAGTTTGATCGGCACGGTCGTTTCCAAACCGCAAGTGGTTTCGGTGCTCGATAAATGCGGTAATCTCGTGGCCGGCGCGGAAGTGAAATTTAAAATCAAAGCCGGTGGCGGCAAAGTGAACGGACTGGATTCCGTCACTGTTTCGACAGGCGCCGACGGCAAAGCGCAGGTGTCGTGGAAGCTCGGCAGCGTTTCCGGAGTGTTTAATAACAAACTCGAAGCCCGCGCCTTCAACGGTTCGGAGCCACTGACGCCGATTCTATTTCTCGCGAGCGCCACGCCGAATGCTGCACGCTCGGCCAAAGCTGCGAGCGCAACGAGCTTCAATGGTCAGGCCGGCGCCACCTTGCCCAACCCGTTAATGGTCAAAGTGAGCGACGGCGCCAAAGGCGGCGGAAACGGTGTTTCAAATCATGAAGTGACCTTTAGAATTACTCGCGGCGGCGGGAATTTGGGCAACGGCAATACTGAGGTGACAGTACCAACCG
>CAYUVM010000803.1:0-2291 GCA_964447935.1 uncultured Cytophagia bacterium
GGCCGGCCAGCGCGCGGCGACAGATCTACGATTTCATTCTCAAAGAAGTGCGCAACGGTTCGCAAGCTAACATCGTCTTTCCGCTGGTGGAAGAAACGGAGAAGAGTGATCTTGCCGCTGCTACGGAGAGTTATGAGAATTTACGCCAATCGTTGCTGTTTCGCGATATTCCCCTCGCGTTGCTGCACGGGCGAATGAAATCTGCCGAGAAGGAAGCCGTGATGGCGTCCTTTAAAACCGGCGAGATTAAAATTCTGATCTCGACCACGGTGATCGAAGTCGGCGTCGATGTGCCGAACGCGACTATGATGGTGATTGAACATGCCGAGCGTTTTGGCTTGACGCAGTTGCATCAATTGCGCGGGCGCGTCGGACGCGGCAGTAAGAAATCTTACTGCATTCTCATTGTCGATCCTGCGCAAAAAGAAGACGGCTCGGATTTGAGCGTGGACACTCGCAAGCGGCTCGACACGATGGTCGCCACGAACGACGGCTTTCGCATCTCGGAAGTCGATCTCGAATTGCGCGGCCCCGGTGAATTTTTCGGCACGCGGCAACATGGCCTGCCGGAGTTGCAAGTCGCCGACATCGTGAAAGACGCCAAAATTCTCTTTGCCGCGCGCGATGAAGCGTTTGCGTTGGTCCGGCAAGATCCGCTGTTGCGAAAAGTCGAAAATGCCGTTATTCGCGAGCATTTGTTGAAGCAGTATAAAGATCGGCTGGAATTTGTGCATATTGGGTGATTGCTTGTTCTCGTACGCACTAACAGTAATTTTAAAAGCGAGTATGAAGTAAGAGTACGAGTAAAAGTAAGCGTAACAAAAAATGGAGCGAGGAAATATGGAAAATTTTACCCCCGAACAAAAACAGCAAGCTTTATTCATGCAACTCGTGCTGATGTTTCAACAAGCGGCATGGTCGCATTTGGGCAAAGTGCCGAACCCGATGACGCAAAAAATCGAGCGCGATCTGGAGCAAGCGCGCATGTCGATTGACATGATTGACATGCTCAAAACCCGCACGCAGGGCAATCTGCAAGATGAAGAAGTCCAGATGCTCGATCATGTGCTGCGGGAGTTGCGGTTGAATTACGTCGATGAGTTGGATAAAGACAAGAAAGAGATGGCCGCGCCACCAGAAGCAACGGCCAATAGCTGAGAACCGCTTTTAATGTAGACGTTTTAGTTTTCATATCACCCGAAGGAGAAATCAATCTCATGTCGCACCGTCAAACCAACGCCGTCATCGCCGGCGCAATTTTTCTCGCCAGTTTTTTGACGTATCTGAGTACGATGGCGATCACCACGTCTTTTTGGGATTGCGGCGAGTTCATCGCTTGTTCATACATTCTCGGCGTGCCGCATCCTCCCGGCGCCCCGCTGTATATTTTAGTCGGGCGCATTTTTTCCATGCTGCCAACTTCCGCCGATATCGGCTTTCGCGTTAATATTATGTCGCCGATCATCAGCGGCATTACGGCGATGTTGACGTATTTGATCATTGTGCGACTTCTGATGATTTGGAAAGGCCAGCCGCAAACCTGGACGAAAACGGATCGTATTTCGATGTATGCCTCCGGCATTATCGGGGCGCTGGCGTTTGCGTTTTCGGATAGCCAGTGGTTTAACTCGGTCGAAGCAGAAGTCTATGCCGGTTCGATGTTTTTTACGGCCATTGTGATCTGGCTTATTTTGAAATGGATGGATCACGCCGACTCGCCCCAGGCGGATCGCTATGTGCTCATCATTTTTTATATCATGGGACTCGCGATTGGCGTGCATTTGCTGAACCTGCTGGCGCTGCCGCCGATGGCAATGATCATGTATGCCCGGCTTCACAAATCGGAAAAGAAAGACGATCGCTTCAATGAATTTTTGATGATGTCGCTGGCCGCGGGCGCGGCTTTTATCATCGTCATGTTAATCAATAGCGGCATCACGATTGGGTCGCTGAATATCGGCCTGGTGAAAGGCATTCCCAGCATTCTCTCGAATTTCGGTTTCGGCACGCTGGCTTTTCTGGTTTTGGCTCTTGTCGGTTTGGCTTTTTGGTCCATTAAAGAGAAAAAACGTATTGCTTCGCTCGCCTTCTCCTCGCTTTTTTTGCTGGTCTTAGGTTACTCGACTTACTCCGCGCTTTATATTCGCTCCGGTTTGAATCCGGCCATTGATGAAAATGATCCGGAAACCCCGGAACGCTTGGTGAAGTATCTCAATCGCGAGCAATACGGGGACTGGTCGATCACCGAACGCCGCGCGCTCTTGTGGTCGTATCAAATCGAGAAGATGTAC
>CAYUVM010000804.1:0-2287 GCA_964447935.1 uncultured Cytophagia bacterium
CTTCGCCGTCGCGCATAAAGCCGCGGTCGAACACCTGATAAAAAAGATTCATCACCTCCGGATGCGCTTTTTCCACCTCGTCGAGCAGCACCACGCAATACGGCCGCTGCCGCACCGCTTCGGTGAGCACGCCGCCTTCGCCGTAACCGACGTAACCGGGCGGCGCGCCTTTGAGCTGCGAGACGGTGTGTTTTTCTTGATACTCCGACATGTTGATGGTGACAATGAAACGTTCGCCGCCGAACAAAATATCCGCCACCGTGCGCGCCAGCTCGGTTTTGCCGACGCCGCTCGGCCCGACCAAAAGAAACACCCCCAGCGGCGCTTCCGGATTGCGGACGCCGGATTTCGCGGCGCGAATCACGTCGGCAATTTCCGTGACCACGTGCTGTTGGCCGATGATGCGTTCCTGCAACCGCGTTTCGAATTTCAGCAGCGCCTCCACTTCGTCGCGCACCATGCGCCCGGCGGGAATGCCCGTCCAATCCGACACCACTTGCGCCGCGATGCTGCCGCTGACTTCCGCGTGCACCAGCGGCGACTCGCCCTGCAAAGTTTTCAATTCGCTTTGCAATTTATCCAGCGCGCTCATGAGGCCGGCGGTTGCATCGTCTTTGGTCGTTCCGCCGGACTGGCGTTTTTTCTCTTGTTGCGCAGCTAATTTTTGCCGCAATTCCAGCACCTGCTGAACAAGCTCTTTTTCTTTTTGCCAGCGTTGCGCCAGCGCTTCGCGCTCGGTTTCAAGTTTGCGCTTTTCCTGCTCCAGTTCCGCCAGCGCGCTGCCGTCTTTGCGCATGCCCGCATCCAAATCGCGCTGCACCGCGGCGATTTCAATATTCACATTTTCTAAACAGCGTTCGAGATCATCGAGTTGGCCCGGTTTGCTGGAAAGCGTCATTTTCACGCGCGCCGCGGAGGTGTCGAGCAAATCCACCGCTTTGTCCGGAAGCTGGCGGCCGGCGATGTAACGTTTGGAGAGCGCCACGGCGGTTTTCACGGCTTCATCGGAAATCTGTACGCCGTGATGCGCTTCGTATTTGGCTTTGGTGCCGCGCAGCATCACGCCGGCGTTTTCTTCCGACGGTTCTTCGATTTTGATCAATTGAAAGCGCCGGGTCAACGCCGGATCTTTCTCGAAATATTTTTTATATTCGGACCACGTCGTCGCCGCAACCGTGCGCAGTTCGCCGCGCGCGAGAGCGGGTTTGAGCAAGTTCGCCGCGTCGCCGGTTCCGGCGGCGCCGCCCGCGCCGATCAGCGTGTGCGCTTCGTCAATAAAAAGAATAATCGGTTTCGCCGCTTCTTTCACTTCGGCAATCACGGACTTGAGGCGATTTTCAAATTCGCCTTTCACGCCAGCGCCGGCTTGCAGCAGGCCGAGGTCGAGACCATGAATCTCCACTTCTTTCAAGCTGTCCGGCACGTCGCCTTTGGCGATGCGCAGCGCCATGCCTTCGATAATCGCGGTTTTGCCGACGCCGGCCTCGCCGACGAGAATCGGATTGTTTTTGCGGCGGCGGCTCAAAATATCGATCGCTTGCCGGATTTCCGTGTCGCGGCCAAACACCGGATCCAGCTCGCCGTTGCGCGCTTGTTCGGTGAAATTATTCGTGTACAACTCCAGCGCGGTTTCGCCTTCTTTTTTCGGCGCGGCTGCAGTTTCGGTGCGTCCGGCGCGTTTGTTGACGCTAATATCTTCCGCCGAGCCGGCGACGATATTGATAAAATTTTTGCGCAGTTCGTCGCGGTTGATCTCCGCCAGCGCGTCCAAATAAGCGCCGAGGTACAAACCTTCCATGTTGAGCAACACTTCTAACAACGCGCCGGAGCGAATTTTGGGTTGATCGTGCTGCACCGACGCGATCAGCCACGCGGATTCGATCATCTGCACGAGCACCGGCGAGAAAGAGGGTTTGCCGGTGTTGCCGCTGCGCAAACCTTCCAGCGCTTTCAGCAGCGCCTCCCAAAATTTGCCGGCCTCGATGTTGAAATGCGCCAGGATGCGCGGAATATCGCCGCCGCCATCCTCCAACAATTTGAGCAGCAAATGCTCCAGCATCAACTCGTAATGGCCGCGTGCGCCGGCAAAACCCATCGCCGCTTCCAAATTGCGGGTGATATGCGGATTGAGCTTTTGGAGTAGTTGTCGCGGGTCTTTGATAATCATTCAATTTCCGACACGTTGAATTTTTGCAAAAATAAAAAAATTTTCAACACAGAAAAATGGATTACAATGTAACTCAACTTTCTGACTTCGTGGTTTCAGGCTGTAAAAACAGGGTTGCGG
>CAYUVM010000805.1:0-2284 GCA_964447935.1 uncultured Cytophagia bacterium
TTCCCGGCTAAATGACCTATTTTTTTGGAATAAAACCAGCCGCAAAACAGGATTGGCTTCATGCCATTGTCAATTTCTCTGCGCCAACCTTTGCCCGGACGGCTTTAGCCATAATAAAACGCTTGCGAGTCAAATTTTAATTTATATATTTACAACAATTGTTATGACGAAAAGGTAAAAAATCTGCATTTACTTATAAGGAGATCGCGATGAGCAGTAAAAAAGATTGGGCGCTGATTCTCGGCGCGTCTTCAGGTTTTGGCGGCGCGGCAGCGGTGGAATTTGCCAAAACCGGATTCAACATTTTCGGCGTGCATCTCGACCGCAAAGGCACCATGCCGATGGTTGAGGAAGTCATTCAGAAAATTCAGGCGACCGGGCAGCAAGCCGTCTTTTTTAACATCAACGCCGCGGATGAAGAAAAACGCCGCGAGGCTTTGGATAAAATGAAAACGGAGATGGGCGCGGACAGCACGGTTCGGTTGTTGATGCACTCCCTCGCGTTCGGCAGTCTCAAACTTTATGTCGCCGCCGAGGCGGCTGATGAAGTCGATAAAACCAAAATGGAAATGACGCTCGATGTGATGGCAAACAGCCTTGTGTACTGGACGCAAGATTTAATGCGGCGGAAGATGATGCAACACGGCGGCCGCATTTTTGCAATGACCAGCTCCGGCGGCGCACGCGTGTGGCCGAATTACGGCCCGGTTTCGGCGGCAAAAGCGGCGCTCGAATCGCACATTCGCCAACTGGCGCTCGAACTCGCCCCGCAGGGCATCACCGCCAATTCCATTCGCGCCGGTGTAACCGACACGCCGGCGTTGCGCAAAATTCCGGGCAATGATAAAATGGTGGCGGTTGCGCAAGAACGCAATCCGAGCGGTCGGCTCACCACTCCGGAGGATGTCGCGAAGTTCATGGCTTTGATGACGGATGCTCGTGCGCAATGGGTAACCGGGAATGTGATCGGCGTCGACGGCGGTGAAGATATCGTGGGATAAAAAGCGGCGGGATTGCGCGGCTCCATTCCAATTTCCGGCAAAGCAGTTCCATCGTATTACGTGGTCGTTCCGTGGTCACCCGTTATTTTCAACCCGCAGAAATCCCTTTCGATTTCAAGCGGGCGTATAGTTTTCTCAAAATTCGTCCGGCTTCGGATAAATTCCATCTCATGCACGAGATGGTGGCGCGCTTGCGCGAGCAATTTCAATCCGCATTTACGCCGCGCTATCGCTATGCGATTTACCAGGTGCTCGACACGAACCCCGTTGCGTTCAGCGTTCTTCTTGAGGGCGGCGCCAGCCTGGCCGGTCCGGGCATTCATCGTCTGCTGCGAGGATCGCCTTACGCCGCGGTTTTTATTTTAACGGCCGGCGAGCGTATCGATGCCGCCGAGGCGAAACTGGCATCAGAAGATTTTGCCGAGGCCTATTTTCTCGACGGCGTCGCCTCGGCAATGACCCATGGTTTGTTGCAGTTGCTCAAGAATGCTTTACACACCGAGGCCAGCCAGCGGCATTGCCATTTGGCCCAACGTTTTTCGCCCGGTTATGCGCATTGGGATTTGCCGGAACAGGAAAAAATATTCGGCCTGCTTAAAGGCGAGGAAATCGGCGTCACCTTGTCTGAGACTTATTTTATGACGCCGCAAAAATCGCTTTCCGGCGTGTTCGGTTTCAAAGCCAAAAACTAAAACGTAACAATTTTCGCTTGTGACGATGCTAAAATCACAACAGCGGTTCATCATTGGTCTGGTGGTGAGTTGTTGGGCGTGTTCTCCTCAAGGAGAAAAAATCAGCCGGCCCGTCAACGATCTCCACCCGACGGTTATTTTGATTTCATTGGATGGCTTCCGTTGGGATTATCTTGATAAATTTCCCACACCGACGTTAACAGAATTGGCCGCCAGCGGCGTGCGGGCCAAAGCACTGATTCCAGCTTTTCCGACCAAAACCTTTCCCAACCATTATACGATTGTGACCGGGCTATATCCGGCGCATCATGGCATTGTCGCCAACTCGATGTATGATCCGGAATTCGATGCCAAGTTCAGTCTCAGCAAGCGCGACGCGGTGGGTGATGGCCGGTGGTGGGAGGGTGAACCGTTGTGGGTGACGGCGGAAAAACAGAATCAACGGAGCGGCATTCTTTTTTGGCCGGGTTCGGAGGCCGAAATTGCGGGCATCCGCCCCACGCATTGGAAAGTATATGACGATGATTTTCCCAATCCGGCGCGCGTTGATACCGTGCTGGCGTGGTTGGCTTTGCCAATAAAACGCCGCCC
>CAYUVM010000806.1:0-2284 GCA_964447935.1 uncultured Cytophagia bacterium
TGGTCGAGCCAGTAGAAACCGCCGATGAACCAGAACGCCAGCAATAGAATTAAATCAATCGTCGTGACACTGAATCCGAAACGCGTCTTCGTCCGTGTGTAGTGTTGGGATTGACGATACTTCTCCGCGTCATAAACTTCACGAAATTCTTCGGGCAGTTGCTCACGCAGCGCTTTGAGATTCAAATAATCAGCGAGCAGGTTCAGCAAATAGTTGGCAATCAGCGTGGTTAAAATAATTGCGGCGTAGAGATTCATAAATAGGTTTGAAGAAGATTCGTCCACCGGATAAATTTTTTTAATCAAAACTTATTTGACCAACGCCTTCAAATCCTCCAAAAATGCTTGAATCACCTGAAACCCGCTTTCCCAAAATTCGCCGCGGCGAATGTCAAAACCCATTTTTTTAGTCAAATTTTCCGGCGAATCCGCGCCGCCGGTTTCCAACAGCTCGATGTAGCGCGGAATGAAATTCTTGCCTTCGTCTTCATAACGGTTGAATAGCGCCAACACCAGCAGCGCGCCGAACGTGTACGCGTAGCAATAAAAGCGCGTGTGCATGAAATGCGGAATCGCGGCCCAGTACCATTGCTGTTCCGGCAGAAAATCCACCGTTGGGCCGTACATTTCGTTGCGGCGTGTTGTCCACATCTCGCAAAGCTGTGTGGCCGAAAGTCGCGTTTGGGCTCCTTGCAAATGCACATCCAACTCGAAGCGTGTGTAGTAATTCTGCGTGTGAATCGTCGCAAAAAAATCTTCAAGCTTGCCGGTAAGAATCGCGATACGCATGTCCCGATCTTTCACTTCGCGCAATAGCTTGCGGGTGAGCAGCATTTCCGCAAACACCGACGCGGTTTCGGCGGCGACCAGCGGCGGATGATAATTGAACAGCGTTTGCTTTTTGGCGGCGTAAAAGTCGTGCAGCGCGTGGCCCAACTCATGCGCGAGCGTGTAAACGTTATCAATGTCGTCGTTATAACTCATCAAAATATACGGATGGTGCTGCGGAATCGTGCCGTGGCAATATGCGCCGCCGCGCTTATTTTGGCGCACTTCCGCATCGATCCACTTTTTATCAAACATCTGCTGCGCCAGCCGGCTAAATTCCGGCGAGAAATTTTCAAATGCCTGCAGGATTAAACTTTTGCCGTCGGCAAAAGGAATCACTTCACGTTTTTGTGTCACCGGGGCGATTAAATCGCAGCCGCGCACTTTTGGCATTTTTAGCAGTTTCGCCTTCAACGCATAATATTCCTGCGCGAGATGATTATGCGCTGTGGTTGCATCCATCATGGTTTCGACGATTTCCGGCGCGAGGCGATTGCGCAGGTGCGCCGGCGCCATCGGATTTTGGTAGCCGCGCATCTCCATTTCCAGGGCGTGATCTTTGAGCATCGCGTTGAACGTGTTGGTAAAGATAATCGCATTCTCGCCGTAGCGCCCGTCATAGGCACGCTTGGCCCGCTCGCGCAAATCCGGCTCCGGCCGCCGCAAAAGATTACGCACCTCCTCCCCCGTCAGCGTTCGCTTCTCGTCCTCAACTTCCAACTGCCACGTGAAAGCGGCGGTATATTCCGTATATAAATTAACGAATGCATTTTTCCCTACGAGATCTTTTTTGTTAATGACCTGCTCTTCTTTTTCGGAAAGCGTGTACGGCGTGTACAACCGCACGCCGGTGAGATAGTGCCGATAGGCCTCGAGCCGGCCCGTCGCCAGCAACTGTTCAAATTTTGCCGGCGCGATCTTTTGCACCTCCAGTTCAAAAAAGAGCACGAGATTCTGCACCTGCGCCATCAAATCCTGACCGCGGGCGTAAAGCGCTTTGATCGCATCGTTCGCGGTGTCGGCGGTGAAAGCGAGAAACGCATAAATCTCCGGCTTATAAATTTTGGTATAAACCGCCTCGAGTTCAACAATTGCCTCGTGCAAAGTTTCGGCGCGCAAATCCTCTCGCGAAATTTTGTTGCGATAGTTCTCGGCAAATTTTTCTGCGTGCGCTACGGTCGCTTGGAGATCAGCGTCGACGCGTGCATCATCGTAACGTAAATAGAGATCAGAAATATCCCATCGAACATTTTTCGCTTTCACCAGTTTTTCCGTCGTCATGCCTTTCCTTTCGTGGATAAATTCCGCATTTTTGAATTGCATAATTTAGGCAACCGCAGCATGGGATGCAAACAAAAAGTTATCGAGAAAGCGCTTGCTTTGGCTTTGCACAATTCCTATCTTACACGAGAAGACAATATGGCTTTCATTCTTGATCCCAAACAACATGGTGCCGG
>CAYUVM010000807.1:0-2283 GCA_964447935.1 uncultured Cytophagia bacterium
TGTGGCGCATGTTGAAACGAACATTGCGCCACCACCGTTTGGAAATTCAAACGTATGATCCATTGGCGCCCACTCTCATGGCGACGATGCGCCCCGAACCGATTCCGCTAGATCTGAAAGTGGTGGTGATCGCCGATCTTGATGAATATTATCACTTGAATCGTCACGATCCCTACTTTCGCGAAATTTTTAAAGTCCGGGCAGATTTCGATGCCAGCATGAGCAATGAGGTGAAGGCTCATCGCCAATACGCCGGATTGATTACAAAAATTTCCGCCGTGGAGTGCTTGTTGCCATTTGATCACAGCGCCGTCGCTGCCGTCATCGAACACGGGGTGGGGTTAGCCGGCACGCACAATAAAATCACGGCACGATTTGGAGTGATTGCGGACTTGCTGCGCGAAGCCAATGCCATCGCGGTGGAGCACGGCAACCTCAAGGTGCGCGCGGAGGAGGTGCAGCATGCCGTCGAACAACGTTTCTTTTTACAACGGCTCGCGGAAGATCGTTTGTTCGAGCGAATTCGCCATGGCCGATTGCTGCTCGACGTCGACGGCAATAAAATTGGGCAGGTCAATGCCCTCATGGTGCAGAATTATTTGGACTATTCGTACGGTTATCCATGCCGCTTGACGGCGATGGTCGGCATGGGCAGCGCCGGCATTATCAATATCGAGCGTGACGCGGATTTGAGCGGCAAAACCCACAATAAAAGCGTGGCGATTGTCGCTGGTTTTTTGCGCGGCAAATATGCGCAGGACAAGCCGCTGTCAATGACGGCCAGCATTGCCTTTGAACAATCCTACACCAACATCGACGGCGATAGCGCTTCGGTGGCAGAAGTTTGCGCGATTCTTTCCGCGCTATCGGGATTGCCGCTGCGGCAGGATCTGGCCGTCACTGGTTCGATCAATCAAAAAGGTGAAGTGCAAGGCATCGGCGCGGTGAATGAGAAAATTGAGGGATTTTTTAATGTGTGCCAGATGAAAGGCTTAACCGGCGGTCAGGGGGTGCTCATTCCGCGCCAAAATAGTCAAGATTTAATGTTGCGCCAGGAAGTGATCGCCGCCGTGGCCGCAGGAAATTTTCACATTCACGCGATTGCCACCATTGATGCAGCCCTTGAATTGCTCACCGGCGTGCCGGCTGGTGAAAAAGATGCCGACGGCAAACTGCCGGAAGGCTCCGTGCATTTCAAAGTTGATCAACGCCTGCGCGAATTGAATAAAGAGAAAAAGGACAACAAGTCTCTGGACGATAAGAAAGAAGAAAAGCCGGATGCCGAGAAAAAAACGGCGGTGAAACCGGCTTAAATAAAATTGCCACCCACAAAAGAAACACAGTGTGGCGGAGATCATTACAGCGGCGAAATGGATTGTCGTGATTTCGTAAAAATTCAAAAATAGCTCCTGGCTATGCTTCCAACCCAACCCCCAGTCACCGGCGTTATAGAGACCGCGTTGTATGTGGAAAATCTGGCGCGTTCGCTGGAATTTTATCAGCGCCTTTTTCACTTCGAAGTCCTTTTCTCCGATGCGCGTCTCGGTGCATTAAACATCGTCGGCAAACAAGTTCTGCTGCTGTTCCAAAAAGGCGCTTCGCTAAAACCGCATCGCACGGCGGGCGGCCTCATTCCTCCGCATGATGGCGCGGGCAATTTGCATATGGCATTTGCCATCGCCGCCGAGCAAGTCGAGGCTTGGGAAAAATGGCTTATGCAAAACCAAGTTGTAATTGAAAGCAAAGTTAACTGGCAGGAAGGCGGGCAAAGCCTGTATTTCCGCGATCCCGACAACCACGCGATTGAGCTGGCGACGCCCGGAACGTGGACGATTTATTAACCTCAAAACATGGTGAGAGCTCTATGCCCTTCAAAGAACTCATTGCATATCTATTCGGCCTCGGATTGCTCGTCAACGCCGCCATCTTTGTTCCGCAGGCGATCAAAATTTTCAAAGCGAAAAGCGCGCAGGGCGTGTCGGTATTGACTTTTGGTGGGTTCAACATTTTGCAATTCATCGGCATCCTGCACGGTTATTTTCAAAATGACCCGTCAATCCTGATCGGCATGGCGGCGAGTTTTATTTGTTGCGGCGCGGTGACAGTGGGAGCACTGATTTATCGAAAACAACTATCATAAACTCGCAAATTTTCGCAGATTTTTCCACAGATTAACGAACCCATTCAAGAGGAGGTAGCATGTCTCAATTTATTTTTAGCAAACAAAAACGCCTGGTTCCATTTGGTGTTTATGTTCTGCTGTTTCGTGCGACATTTATGTTC
>CAYUVM010000808.1:0-2281 GCA_964447935.1 uncultured Cytophagia bacterium
AAAACTGGCCTTTGGTTAAACCATAACAACCGTTGTCTTCGATAATATAAATCAGCGGCAAATTGCGGCGCATCAAGTGAATGAATTGCCCCATGCCGATAGAAGCGGTGTCGCCGTCGCCGCTGACGCCGATGCCAAGCAATTGGTGGTTTGCCATGATTGCGCCGGTGGCAACTGCAGGCATGCGGCCATGCACGGCGTTAAAACCATGCGCCGCCTCCAAAAAATAGGCCGGCGATTTGCTCGAACAGCCGATCCCGGAGAATTTAACAACCTTATAAGGGTCAACGCCCATTTCGTAAAATGCGTCGATGATGCGTTCGGTAATCGCATTATGGCCGCAACCGGCGCAGAGCGTCGTTTTGCCGCCCCGGTATGGCGCGATTTCCAAACCGATGCGATTGAGTTTTGCTGCTTTAGCCACGGGAGCCGTGGCGACATCTGTGCTCATATATTTTTTTCCTTCAATTCAAATTTCAGGTTTTTATTTGTGAATGACCAATCCCGGCGCGTAACCAGTGATCAGCAAAAGATCAAGCATATAAAACTTTGTCAACAGTTTCAAGTGGCTGCAACGTCGGCTTATCTTTCTCGTAGGCCAGAATGCCGCGCACAATGCTGTTGTAGGTAATCGGCAGGCCATCGTAATGCAGCACACTGCGGAGTTTGGTGACCTCTTCCGAATGGAGATCAAGTTTCAGCAGGCTGAACATTTGCGCATCGCGATTTTGCTCGACCACATAGACACGTCGGTGTTTGCGAATGAAGTTCGTGACCTCATCGTTAAACGGGTAGGCCCGCAAACGCATGTAACTGGTTTGAATGCCGTGATGTTCACGCAACCAATCGCGGCTTTCTTCAATCGCCCAGGTACTGGTGCCATAGCCGATAATACCAACCTCGGCTTGGCCATTATCTGCGATCACGGGTGTTGGTACGCGGTTGCGTGCCGTATCGAATTTGTGCGCCAGCCGATCCATGTTGTTTTTGTAATCTTCGGGCCGTTCGCTGTAACCCGCGCGCTCGTTGTGACCGCTGCCGCGGGTGAAATATGGCGCAAGCGGGTGCTTCGTGCCGGGCAAGGTTCGATAGGGAATGCCGTCGCCATCAACATCTTTGTAGCGGGCAAATTTACCGACGCGTTCCAACTCCGCTGCGGAAAGCACTTTGCCGCGATTAATTTTTTGCTCTGGATATTTGAAGGGATCAGACATCCAATAATTCATTCCCAGATCGAGGTCACTCATGACAAACACCGGCGTCTGAAATTCCTCGGTCAAATCAAAAGCCGTGCCTGCCATGGTAAAACACTCTTCCACCGAGCAAGGGAGAAGCATGATATGTTTGGTGTCGCCGTGTGAAAGCATGGCCGTAAAAAGTATATCGCCCTGCATCGTGCGCGTTGGCAATCCCGTCGAGGGGCCGACACGTTGGATGTCAAAAATGACAATTGGGATTTCGGCATAATACGCCAAACCAACAAATTCCGCCATTAATGAAATGCCGGGTCCAGAGGTTGCCGTCATCGAACGCGCGCCAGCCCACCCCGCGCCAATCGCCATGCCGACTGCGGCTAATTCGTCTTCTGCCTGAACGATGGCAAACGTCGCGCGCTTCGTTTCTGGATCAATACGATAACGTTTCGTGTACTCAATCAGCGCTTCTCCCAGCGATGAAGAAGGCGTGATCGGATACCAGGTAAAAACCGTGACGCCGGCAAACATGCTTCCCATTGCCGCCGCAGAATTGCCATCGATAATGATTTTACCCTGGGTCTTGTTCATGCGTTCGACGCGAAACAGCTCCTGCTTCGGCAAATTTTCGCCCGCAAATTCATAGCCGGCTTTGGCGGCGTCGAAATTGAGTTGAACCGCTTTCGCTTTCTTTTTAAACTGTTGCTTCAATGCTTGCTCGATTTCCGCCATCTCGATCCCAAGCAAACGCGCCAGTACACCGTCATAGATCATGTTGCGCACGAGTTTGCGCAATTTTGCTTCCGGGCAAACCGGCTTCACTAATTTTTCAAATGGCACCGGGTAAAAAATCAAATCATCGCGCAGTTGATTTAAGTTCAAAGTTTCATCATAAATCACAATCGTGCCGGGTTCCTGCTTGCGCACATCGTCCTGCGCGGTTTCCGGATTCATGGCCACAAGAATATCGTTGCGCTCCCGGCGCGCAATGTAGCCGTCTTTGTTCACGCGAATCGTAAACCATGTTGGCAGTCCTTGAATATTGGAAGGGAAGAGGTTCTTGCCGCAAACCGGAATGCCCATTTGAA
>CAYUVM010000809.1:0-2274 GCA_964447935.1 uncultured Cytophagia bacterium
AACCGGAGCCGCTGTCATTCGTCCACACCGACATGTAATCCAACTCCGGCACTTCGGTGAGCAGATTGCGCATCAGCTCGGCATAATGATCCTGCACCGCCGGATGCGAAATTGCCAGCGTATAACGCGGCTTCCAACTGCGCATCGGATGATCGATGCGCGCGCCCCGCAGCATGGGATAGCGCTCGAACAATTTCTCCGGCACACTGCGCGGCTCGAAACAGAGAATGCCGGCCCGCATCCCATATTTTCGCGCCAACGCCGCATATTTTTTGAGCAAATTCAAATTTGCATTCAAATACTCCGGCGGATACTGGCCTTGATTCAAGCGGCTCTCGACAAACTGATCCAGCGCCGCACAATACGAATAAAATTGTGAGTAAAATTCATCCGGTACGCGTTCAACAAAAGGAATATGCGTCGCAAGCGCATTGACTTCGATGTGCGAGTAACCCAGCCGCGCGTAATGGCGAATGTGTTCTTCGGGATCGAAGTCGCGCGCCGTGCGCCAGGTTTGCGTCAAGAGATAATCGAAGAGCGGGCGATGCCAGGCAAAGCTGGCTTCATACGTTTTGCCATTTTGAAAAGTCGCCACGTCTTCGTTTAATAATTCCTCCTGAACTTTCGTAAAAAGTGCATACAATAATGATGGCCGCGAAACCGTGAGTTCCCCGCTGCCGTCGGCGCCGAAACGCAAACGCATCCAGCCACGCTGAGATTCCTCGGTTGAACTGACAAAGATTTTGAGAATGCGTTTGCCGGCGGCTGGGCCGTTCGTCGCCACTTCTGCCTGTGGCGCTAATGATTTTTGGAAAAGCCCGGCCACAGTTTTTTCAACTTCGTGGCCGCTGGCTGGATAGGTGATGGTTTGGAGTTGATGGAAAGCTTCTGCGAGTGTCATGCGTTTTGCCTTTCTAAAGAATGTTGATCGGGCTGCGGTAAAATTGCGGTTGATAATTAGCGCATAAAAGGTTTTAAAAACAAGTGTAATTTACCTTGCATTCCAAAGATTTTTCGAGTATCATTTCAAAAGTGAGTCGGACCTGGGTTAGTCAGTCTGCAAGTTTAGCTAAATCCTGTCGCTCAAGTCTGATTGGCCCCATCTACATGAGGAAGGATTATGAAAAGCTGGCGTTGTGCTATCATCGCGATAATTTGTCTTTTGCTATTAGGAGTGCTCGCTATACCTCTTGCCGCACAAACTCCCAATCCATTGCCCAAACTCCGCGAACAAGCCGCGATTCAGCAGGAATGGCTGAAACTGCGTCTCGAGCGCGTGCTGCCGACGCTCATGCGCCGCTATGGCGTGCAGATGTGGCTCATCATTTGTCGCGAGTATAACGAAGATCCGGCGTTCTTCTCATTAGTATCTGCTACGCAATTTGCGGCGCGGCGGCGCACGATTTTCGTGTTTTTCGATCGCGGGGAGAAAGACGGCGTGGAGCGGCTCGCGCTCGGTGGCGGTGGACAGGCCGGACTTTATACGGTGTATCGCGATCCGGAAGTGGAGAATCGCGAATTGTGGGGACAGGGGCAATGGGCGCTGCTCAAAAAGTTAATCGAAGATCGCCAGCCGAAAACGATCTCCATAAATATTTCGCACACGCACGCTTTTTCCGACGGACTTTCTGCCGGTGAATATGAACAACTCGCGGACGCGCTCGGCGACAAATGGAAATCGCGTTTCGTGCGCGCGGAGAATTTGCCGCTGGATTATATCAACATTCGTCTGCCGGAGATGATGTCGGCGTATCGTCAGATGATGGAAATCGTGCATAGCCTCATCAAACGCGCGTTTTCCAGCGAAGTGGTGACGCCCGGCAAAACCACGAACGACGACATCGTGTGGTGGCTGCGGCAGCAAGTGAATGACATGGGCATGGGTACATGGTTTCACCCCACCGTGCGTGTGCAACGGCAGGGCATGCCGTTCGGCAGCATTCTCAGCGAGCGCGGCGAAACCGTGATCGAACGCGGCGACGTGCTGCATGTCGATTTCGGCATCACGGCGATGCGGCTTAATACCGATACGCAACACATGGGCTATGTGTTGAAAGCGGGGGAGAAGGACGTTCCGCTGGGCATTAAAAAAGCGCTGGCGAATACGAATCGTATGCAAGACATTTTATTGGAAAAGATTCGCCCTGGCAAAAGCGGTAATGATGTTCTCGCGGATGCGCTGGCTGCAATAAAAACCGCCGGAATCAACGGCACGATTTACACGCATCCCATCGGCGACCACGGCCACGGCGCCGGCCCGCTCATCGGTTTGTG
>CAYUVM010000810.1:0-2249 GCA_964447935.1 uncultured Cytophagia bacterium
AGCAGGTCACCGTTGCCGAGCAATTTCTCGGCGCCGTTCATGTCGAGAATCGTGCGCGAGTCAATCTTCGACGCCACTTGAAACGCCAGGCGCGCCGGAAAGTTCGCTTTAATCACCCCGGTGATCACATCCACCGACGGCCGCTGCGTCGCCACGATTAAATGAATGCCCACAGCGCGCGACATCTGCGTTAATCGCGCAATCGGCTCTTCCACTTCTTTGGCGGCCGTTAACATGAGATCCGCCAATTCGTCGATGATCAACACGGTATACGGCAGCGGTTTCAGCGGCGGCATGCCCTCCGATTCGGCTAATTTGCCTTCGCGCAAGCGCGTGTTGTATTCGCCAATATTGCGGACGCCGACGCGCGCCAGCAGCGTGTAGCGATTTTCCATTTCCCATTCCAAACTTTTCAACACCGCCAGCGCATTCGCCGGCGTGGTCACCACTTCTTCATTAAGATCTTCGCGAAACGTCAGATGATGAAAACGCAGCTTGCGATAGGTTGAAAGTTCGAGGCGCTTCGGGTCAACCAACACAAAATCCACTTGACTCGGATGCGCTTTGTACAACATGCTGGCAATAATCGTATTCAAACACACGCTTTTCCCCGAACCCGTCGCGCCGGCCACGAGCAGATGCGGCATTCGATCCAGTGAGGTCACAAACGCCTGCCCGGAAATCGTTTCGCCGAGCGCGATCGTCAACGGCGACGCCGATTGTCGAAACGCGTCCGAGTCAATCAACTTACGCAAATACACCGTTTGCGGTTCCGGATTGGGCAACTCAATGCCGACTGCGGCTTTACCCGGGATCGGCGCAACAATACGAATGCGTTTAGCACGCATCGCCAGTGCAAGATCGTCGGCGAGAGCGGTGATGCGGCTCACTTTGATGCCGGGCGCCGGCTCATATTCGTAACGCGTGATCACCGGGCCGGGATTAATTTCCACCACATTACCACTGACATCAAACTCGGCAAGGCGCTCTTCCAGCGTGTGCGCATGATTGAGCAACTCTTCCCGCGTTTGCACCGAATCAATTTTGGTGGGGAACTTCAACAGATCAAGCGGCGGGAAAATATATTCGCCGACTTCCGGTGGCGGCGGCTCATCTTTCGTTTTCTTCGGCACGGTAATGGCGTTGGGCGCTTCACTCGCCGCCGGGCGAATCGGTGGCGTCACCGTATCACTTGCCGGCAACGGTTCGGGCGTGAGCGCCGGCGCTCTGCCGGGAATGATGGTGGAGGGGTTTGCCGGCTTTTCATTCATTTCACGCAAACGGGCTAATTTTTTCCAACGCGGCTCTTCATCAACCGGCTCCTCAACGTTGTGGTCGTCGCTTTCATCATCATTACTTGCAGTCACGACCGTCATGGGTTTGGTTTTATTCACCGCCGGTTTTGCGGTTGGTTCGGGAAATGGGGGGCGCCAGGAAGCAACCGCGGCCATTCTTTTGGCAAACGTATCACGTAAATTTAACGAACCGGAGCGAAACTTCTCGTAGGCTTCCGCGAGACTCAGTTGCGAGAACGCAATAAAAATCACCACCGCTAAGGCGAGCAAAATGATCGGGCTGCCGTAATCCCCAAAAGCTTTGTGCAGATTTTCGGCAATGAACCCGCCGACCAGCCCCGAACGAGAATAACCGATGGTCGAGCTTTCCGGGTCCATCACATACGGCAGCGCAAAGAGCGTCGCAAAATATAGGGCAGCGACCAGGCTATATAAAGTCGCGCGTTGCAAATTTTGTATCGGAAAATTCCAAAACCGATTCCAGCCCCAAGCGATCAATAAAAACGGCACCACAATCGCGGGATATCCCAGCAAATATTTTACCAACACATTGGCGATATAAACGCCGGCCACGCCCATGGCATTCTGTACTTGCGGCATGCCCTCCGGGGTTTCTTCCGGATGCACAAAATATGAAATCAAGCCGACCAAAATGAGCATGCCAAACGTCATTAAGAGAATTCCTAAAATCTCTTCCTGTCGCCGCGGGCTTGCACTGGCTTGCTTTTCCGACATATTCTCCTCTCCTAAAAAATATTGCTACCCAGCAACTCCTATCCGGCCATCCCGAATATAATCGTTCAACTCGCACCGATTTTAATATTAATTGAATTCGTCTTTTAAATTTTACAAACCATTCAATATTAAAATACCATTAGCGCGTTATGATTTTGATTAATTTAATATCGTTATTTTTATTCATCAGCATGAATAATAAGTGTCCAAGATATAATT
>CAYUVM010000811.1:0-2249 GCA_964447935.1 uncultured Cytophagia bacterium
TGCAAGGCCGGGCCGAAGAAAGCCGGCTGGGAAAAGAATTGGAAAGCGTCAAAACTCGCGGCACCGATTTTCGGGCGAAATTAGCAGAGGTGCAAAAACTCGGCACACAAGGCCCCTGCCCGGTTTGTACGCGCCCGCTGGCGGAGCATTTTGCGACGGTGGTGAAATATTATGAAGATGAACTGGCGCAGTTGCGCAAAGAATACATCGCCAAAGACGAAGCGAAAAAAAAAGCCGAAGGACTTTTGCAGCAACTGATTGTTGTGGAAGAGCAGAGCCGGCAAGAGAAAGAAAATCTTCGCGCCCAACGCGAGCGGTTGAATCTGCTGCAAAGCAATTTGCTGCGCCAGCAAAGTGAAATTGCTGATTTGCAAAAACGTTTGCAAGCTGTGCAAAATGAAATTCAACAACTGGGTCCGGCGCACTTTGACGCCTCCCGGCTCACGCAGGTGCAGCAGGAATTACGTGAAGTTGAGGCGCGGAATCGTGAATTGACGCAATTGGAGACGCGTGCCGCCTTGCTGCCGGAATTCCAGCGCCGCCTTGAAGAGTCGCAAAACCAGAGCACGGCTTTAAAGCAGCATGAAGCGGGTTTGCAGGCGCAATTGAGCGTTTTGCAGTATCACGAGGAAATTTATTTATCGGCGCGCCAAACGCATGATGTTGCCAACGGCAATTATCTGCGCAGCCAGCAAGAACTCGGCGAGGCCAAGGCGCAGATGGCCGCAGCCGCTGCAGAGACGCGCAATTTGGAGCAAACGCTGGATAAAGCCCGCGAATTGCAAACGGCAATCGCGCGTACGAAACACGAGGTGATCGTGCTCGATTCGTTGCAGGAGCATTTAAAAAACTTTCGGGCGGAATTAGCTGGCCGTTTGCGTCCGCTGATTGCTGATCGCGCTTCGGAGTTGCTGCGTCTCATTACCGCGGGCCGCTATAGTTTGTTGGAGTTGGATGAATCGTACAATATTTTTCTTTACGATCAAAACGCGCGGCATGGTTTGGCGCGGTTTTCTGGCGGCGAACAGGATGTGGCGAATCTCTGTTTGCGGGTTGCGATCAGTCAGGTGATTGCCCAGCGCACGGGCAAGCCGCCGCTACAATTCATCGTGCTTGACGAGATTTTCGGCTCGCAGGATGAAGAACGTAAATTGATGATGCTCACGGCGCTGCAACAGTTGAACAATTATTTTCGGCAGATTTTTTTAGTGACGCACGTGGAGAGCATAAAAGAAAGTTTGCCGGTGGTGCTGCAAGTGGAGATGGTGGGTGCAGCGAGCGCGGTGAAGGTGATATAAAGTTTCACTTTTTCTAAAATCAATATGCCCATCAGCAACTCCCAAATACAAATTCGGCACACTGTGTATTTCACGGTGCAAACGCCGGAGAGCCGAGGCCCGCATCCAACACTGATTGTCCTGCATGGTTTTGGCCAGCGCGCGGATGAATTTAGTAAAGTTTTTGCGGCCCTGCCGGCGCAAGGCATACTGGTCGCTGCGCCGCAAGGGCCGCATCAATTTTATCCCAAATTTCCGGCGCGCGAGGTGGGATTTTCCTGGCTCACGCGTTATGAGCGCGATCAGTCTGTTGCGGATTTTATCGGCTATATGCAGCAATTTGTCGAGTTGCTGCAAAACGAGTATGCGGCGGATTTGACGCGATTGTATGTGCTCGGCTTTTCGCAGGGGGTGTCAATGGCGTATCGTTTTTGGGTTCATCACGCGGCGGCGGTGCGCGGAATTATTGCAGTCAGCAGCGATTTACCGCCGGATGTAGTGGCGCGTCTCAGCTCGGCGCGACCAACTAAGGTTTTGCTGGTGCACGGGCGTGAGGATAAAATGATCTCTATCCATAAATCGCGTGAGGCGGAAACGATTTTGCGCGCGCATGCGATCCCGGTGGAATTGCTCGAATTTGACGGCGGCCATTGCGTGCCGTCGCTGGCTATGGAAAAAATTGCGTTGATGATTCGTGGGTTTTAACGTGAGTTTTTGCAAAATAAAAAACAATAATTTTTTCCGCGTGATGATATGTGGCGTGTACATTAAATGGTGTTGATTTTTGGTGAAACACTCCGCCTGCGGGAATTTTTATCAAAATTGAAAAAACTCTTGACAATTTAACACGGATTGTTTACATTTCACGTAAGATGTAGCACAATTCGACCGCCCCAATCATAATCCAATTCGGGCGTGTTGAAAGCCCTACGGGCGCAGCCTACAACGCGATCCAATCCTTAGTTTTTACAT
>CAYUVM010000812.1:0-2247 GCA_964447935.1 uncultured Cytophagia bacterium
TTCGCGAATCGCGTTGCGGATCGCTTTGGGCGTTGACCCGCCGTGGCAAATGATGCAAACTCCGTTTAAACCCAGCAACGGTGCGCCGCCATATTCTTCATAATCAAAAATTTTGCGCAGGCCGTGGAAGGTGGGCTGCAACAAAAAAGCGCCCATCTGGCGAAAAATTCTTTTGCCAATCTGGCGTTGAATGTGATGCCGAAACACGCCGCCGAGGCTCTCGGCAAATTTGAGAATGACGTTTCCGACAAAACCGTCGCAGACGACGACGTCCGCTTTGCCCTTCAGGATATCACGGCCTTCGACGTTGCCGATAAAATTGATGCCGCGGGCCGCTTCCAACATCGCGTACGCTTCGCGCGTCATTTCGGTGCCCTTCGAGCGTTCTTCGCCGTTGCTTAACAACGCCACTTTGGGAGCATAGAGGCCGCGCACACGATTCATGAAAATGCTTCCCATCATGCCGAATTGCATCAATTGAATCGACTTGCAATCAACATTGGCGCCAACGTCGATCAGCATGGTAGCGCCATAGCCATTCGGAATCAGCGAGCCGATGCCCGGGCGGTTCACCCCGCGAATACGGCCCAGTTCCATCAAACACGCCGTCATCGCGGCGCCGGTGTGGCCCGCGCTGACGAGTGCATCGACCCGGCCTTCTTGTTGGAGACGCGCCGCCACCAGCACGGAAGCATCCTTCTTTTTTTTCAACGCCACCGTCGGTACATCACACATCTCGATTTTTTCAGAGGCATGATAAATCGAGTAACGCAGATTTTCACCACGGGTGAGCAGCGGATGCCTGCTAATCTCTTGCTCGATCTGCGCTTTGTCACCAACGAAGACAATTTCATAGGCGCCGGCGGATAATTTCGCCGCTTCAAGGCCGCCTTGCACAATCGCCGCTGGCGCATGATCCCCGCCCATGGCGTCCAATGCGATACGCATATCCTGTTCTCAGCAAATTTAAGATGACTCACACGCTTCGTGCCGCCAAAGCTGATTACCTCCAATGGCAACATTCACGTCCGCGCAAACACTTGCGCCCAAAGGGCATGCTTATTCGCCGCGCGGCAAAAAGACCGAGCGTTCAGCATAATAACCGCAATTCGGGCAGGCACGATGCGGCAGTTTTGGTTGACGGCAATTGGAACAGGGCGTAACATTGGGAGCGGAAAGCTTCCAGTGAGTCCGGCGTTTATCACGACGAGTACGCGAATGTCTACGTTTAGGATTAAGCACGACTTGACCTCTTTCTGATGATTAATATGCTGCCGCGATTTTTCGATCGTTTAATAAATCACGGCGGCTATATGATTAAAGATATTTTATTTCATAACAGCTTGCGCAATGCTTCCCAGCGTAAATCCGCCGGGGGCGGTGTACAACGACACGACTCAGTGTTCAGGTTGGCGCCACAGCCGGCGCATAATCCACGGCAATCTTCCGCGCACAAAATTTTCATCGGCACCGCGAGCAGAATCGTCTCACGTATTTCGCCGGTAAGATCAATTTCTTTCGCATCGGGCGCGAGGTAATGAACCTCATCAACCTCGTTCGTCGTCGCCATGGCTTTGTCACTCGAGAAAACCGTGCGCGATTCGCCGCTTATTGTGCGATCAAATTCTTCTGTACAGCGATCACAAGCAAAGCGCCCACGAACTTGCACCCGGTTTTTTAAAAAGTAGTGCGGTGAGCGCTTCTCTAAATCAATCTGTATTTTTATATCTTCGTGCAAATAGGGTTGGTCTTCCACACCCAACTCCGCCAGTTTTTCCACGAAATTGAGTGCATGCAACCCTTCCGCAAGACCTATGAGCGAAATCTTCATCTGCTGTCAGCGGCAAAAATAGAGTAGTGAAGAATTTAAAAAAGAAAGCGTTATAAGTCAAGATAAAAAAATGTGTGCCGCCACTGCGACGGGTAATGGATGAACACCATCAAACAAATCTAAACCTGTTATTGTCAAGCCCATCTCGACGCTACAATATCAATCCGTGAATGCAAAACTTTCCAAACCACTATGGCTCGTTTTTTTGATACCGATCAAGCCAGTAGCCGGATTCCAACAGTTCGGCCAATTGTTCAGCCATGGCACGTGCTTCGTTACGCGTCATAAAATTACCGACGCGCACCCGATACCATGTGCCGCCCAATTCGGGTAGATCGGCGCTTTGCACATAGGCATTGAAACCTTTCGCATTGAACCGTTGCGCATCGCGCTCTGCACGGCGGCGCGTTTGCCAT
>CAYUVM010000813.1:0-2245 GCA_964447935.1 uncultured Cytophagia bacterium
GTGGTCGCTTTGGCAGCTTTATCCGACGTTTATCGTCGGCGGCCAGAAACAAGAGGCGGAAAGTTATTTTACTAAAATCGAGTAGCAAACCGGCATGCAACGGGACGAGATCAACGAGGCGTTGAATGCCGGCCAGTTGGAGACGCGGGTTCGCCAGCAACTGCGCGACCAATCGCCGGATAAAGTGCAAGCGGTGCTAAAAGAAACCACCAATTTGATCGCGGTGCACGATAAAATCAGCAAGAACGACGCGAAGGCGATCAAACGCGGTTTGGATTTACAGGGCGGCACCTATCTCGTTTACGAAACCAACCTGCCGAAATTGATGCGCGATGTGGCGAAAAACAAAGACACGCGCTTTGAAGAACTCATGAAGGAATTGGATGTCGTCGCGGCCACCCCGAACGTCGAATATTTCACGGCGTTGCAGAATAAGTTTGCGGCCGCCGACATTCGCCTCAGCCGTTATTTCGGCTCGCGCGCCCAAACCGATGCGCAAATCATCGATGCCTTAAAACAGGAAGCGGATGACGCCATCGCGCAAAATTTGGAAATTCTGCGCAACCGCATCGATCAATTTGGCGTTTCTGAGCCTTCGATTACCAAACAGGGCAATCGCCGCGTTGTGGTGGAGTTGGCCGGCATCACCGATGTTGGCCGCGCCAAACGCATCATCGGACAAACCGCCTTGCTCGAATTCAACCTGGTAAAAGAGCCGCAAATTTTCCAGGATATCATTACGAAAATTGATGACTTGCTCAAGCGCGATCTTGCTGCGAAACAAGGGACGCTGGATACGAGTAAAACCGACAGCACCGGCGCCAGTGGCAAAGTCAGCAAGGATAAAGCGTTGAACGTGTCGGAATTGTTTGCGGGTTCTTCGATTGTGCCGAGCGACAGCGCCAATAAATCTTCCGATTCCGTGCAGGTCGATAAAGATATTTTCTCCGGCAATCCCTTTATTTCGTTATTGCGCGATGTTGGCCGCGGCGAGGTTGCAGTGCCGGCTCAAAATCTGCGCGCGGTGGAGCGAATTCTGAATACGCCGGAAGTGAAAAAAATCATCCCGCCCGACGCGGAGTTTGCGTGGTCGAACAAACCCGAACAGGTGGCGGACGAAAAATATTATTATCTTTTTCTGGTTAAAAAAGAACCGGAGTTAAACGGCGCGCTGTTGACGGACGCCCGCCAGCAACTCGCCAGCGGCGCGGGGTTGACCCGGCAAGGCGAATGGACCGTCACCATGCAGATGAATGACGAAGGCACGAAAATTTTTTCGCGTGTCACCGGTGCCAACGTCAATAAGCGCCTCGCGATCATGCTCGACAAAAACGTCGTGATGGCGCCGAATATCAAAGAGCGCATTCCCAGCGGCTCGGCGTCGATTGAAGGCAGCATGGACGCCAACGAAGCAAAAGATTTGGCGATTGTCTTGCGCGCCGGTTCGTTGCAAGCGCCGATGCACGTCATTGAAGAACGCACCGTTGGGCCGTCGCTCGGGCAAGATTCCATCAGCAAAGGTACGTGGGCCGCGTTTATTAGCCTGCTGTTGGTGATGTTGTTCATGGCCGTTTATTACAAACTCTCCGGGGTCTTGGCGGATGTCGCGCTGGTGTTAAACATCGTGATTCTGCTCGCATTCATGGCGCTGTTCAAAGCAACACTGACGATGCCGGGCATCGCCGGAATTATTTTGACCATCGGTATGGCTGTGGACGCCAATGTGCTGATTTTGGAACGCATACGCGAAGAACTGCGTTCCGGCAAAACGGTTCGAACTTCCATTGATGCCGGCTATGATCGCGCTTTTTGGACGATCTTCGACTCCAACATCACTACCTTTTTGACTGCCCTGGTGTTGTTTCAATTTGGCACCGGCCCGATTAAAGGTTTTGCGGTTACCCTGATGATTGGTATCATCGTCAGCATGTTTACGGCGATCGTCGCCACGCGCGTGGTATACGATTATGTCGCGCGCCGCTACAATCTAAAGGCTTTGAGTATCTGACGTTATAAAAATTTTGAATGGAGATGTTGAATTCCCATGATGCAATTTTTTGGTGAGACCAAAATTGATTTTATCAAACTCCGCTGGAAGGCTACAGCGGTATCAGTCGTTATTATCCTTGCCGGCATCGTTTCGATGATAATTAAAGGCGGCCCGAAATATGGCGTCGATTTTCTCGGCGGCACCGTGATTCAGATGCAATTTCCGCAAGCCCCCAACCTCGGCGACGTGCGACAG
>CAYUVM010000814.1:0-2241 GCA_964447935.1 uncultured Cytophagia bacterium
GGTTCAATTCGTCATCCGTGAATTTATAAACCGCTTGTTTGATTTTATACATGCGCTCGTGATTTTTGCCTTGCGCCTCTTGCCATTCTTGGGGATAAGTTTCCAGATTTTTGCTTGACACGTCGCCGCGGGCAAGCGCTTCCGCCGCGACGCGGCCGGCAATTTTTCCCGCGAGCATCGCCGTAACAATGCCGCCGCCGGTCATGGGGTTGATTTGATGCGCCGCATCGCCGACGAGCATCAAGCCATTGGCAACGATTTTTGTCAACGTCGGCGCACAGGTGACGCCACCGACGACGGTGTAAACCGCGGCGGCTTTCGGAAAACGGCGATCAATAAATTCCTGTAAATAACGCTGCGCCGATTTGTAGCGTGCAAAATCGCCGGAGATGCCGATGCCAACATTGGCAACGGTTTCGCTTTTGGGAAAAATCCACAAATAACCGCCGGGCGCGACCTCTTGCCCGAAAAAAAGATAAATATAACGCGGATCGATTTTGATGTTCGCGAGCGTGACCTGCATGCAACTTTCCATATCTTTCAGCTTCGTGAACGTCCGAAGCCCGGCAAAGCGGCCAACACGCGATTCGATGCCATCCGCGCCGATGACGATTTTCGCGGTCACGTCATAATTTTTGCCAAGTTGTTGCACGCGCACACCAGTGACGGCGCCGTCGCCATTTGTGCCGCTGCGCAGAAGCTCGGCGACATAAGCTTTGGTGCGGATTTCAACACCTTGCGCCGCCGCCCTCAGCGAAAGTTCGAAATCAAAAACTTTGCGATCGAGAATATAACCCGTTTCCGACGGAAATTCTAATGCCACTTCGCGGCCGTTTGGCGCAACCAACACGGCGCCGGAAATCTCATTAGCAATGCCGCGCGGCAGTGGCTCCGGCTTGCACACCACGCGCAAACCCGCCGCGCCAATGGCTTCGCCGCAGCGCACCGGCGAACCGACCTCGCGATCTTTTTCGAGCATTAAAACTCTGGCGCCGTTTTCCGCCGCGGCTTTGGCAGCCCACGAGCCGCCCGGCCCGGCGCCAACGACGATCACGTCGTAATCAGAAGGCATGCTTTCTGGTTAACTTGTTTGGTTAAAATAGTTTTGTACCTCACGGCCAATTTTTCAACAACGCCGGCAGTTGATCGATATGTTGAATTGTGGCATATTGCTTCGTCGCCAAATCTTCTTCTGTTACCCGTTCATGCACCCAGGTGGTGTGATACGGAATATAAACCGCCTGTCCACCCATCGCGAGGACAGGCAGAATATCCGATTTCAGCGAGTTGCCGACCATGAGAAAATGTTCCGGCGCAATACCGTGCTTCGCCGCGATACGCTGGTAAGTTTCAACGTTTTTCTCGCTCACCACTTCGATGTGGCTGAAATAATCGCCGAGGCCGGAACGAGCAATTTTTGATTCCTGATCCAGTAGATCGCCTTTGGTAATGAGCATGAGTTTGTGTGAGGCGGCTAATTGCGCTATCGTTGACGCCACGCCCTCAAGTAGCTCAACGGGTGCGCGCAGCATCTCTTTGCCAAATTCGATAATCGTTTGAATGTCGTTTGCACTGACGCGGCTTTCCGAAAGCTCAATGGCCGTTTCGATCATCGACAGGATGAAACCTTTGATGCCGTAGCCGAAATGTTGCAGATTACGGATTTCGGTTTCATTCAAACGCTGTTGAATCCATTCATCAGGATGATAGGAACGCAGCAGTTGTTTGAATTTCTCGTGAGTGTCGAGGTAAATATTTTCGTTGTGCCAAAGCGTGTCGTCGGCGTCAAAGGCGATGAGGGCAAAATTGTTTTGCAACTTCAACATACTTGCAGCAAGGATAATTCCTGCGCGTGATAAACTTGATAAGATTAAGTTCAAAGTCAGCCACAGAGATCACCGCGAGAAAACTAATTTCACAGTCAGTGCAAGCCAACAAGTCTCTGTATTCTTTGTGGCTAATTTAACCTTGTCAAGTACATTTAAAACTGTTATACGAAAATTGCAGGTTTTGCTTCCTCACGAGGCCGTATTTGACCCTGGGCGTCAATCGGTGCCAGAGTTTCGACCGGGCAAATCCACACGCAGAGCATACAATCGGTGCAGCGCTGGTTGATTTCAATACGCGCCTCGTATAAGTCGATCGCGTCAAATGGGCAAACGGCCACACAGGTGCCGCAAAAATCACATTTATCGTTGATGATGCCGATCATAAGTTTGCCGGTTTAACGATGAGCCGGTT
>CAYUVM010000815.1:0-2240 GCA_964447935.1 uncultured Cytophagia bacterium
ATACCTCACCGCCGGCCTGCCGGAAAATCGTGACCGTTTTTTTCAGCGCACGCAAGATTACGATCGCTATGCCGGCATCGCCACCGTGGTGTTTGAAGCGAGTTTTGCGGTGTCGTTCTATTATTTTTTAAAATCGACGCGGGAATGATTCGCTTGCAGCAGCGCCATTTATAACATCGTCTTTAGACATTGCATCCGAATCTCTCACAAAAATTTTCTTGTGTCAATGCGCCTCTAACGCTTGAAGGCGTTACTACGAACACTCTTTTGATTTTTTAGAACGACAAAAGCAACCCCCGCACAAACACCAGCGCCGCCGAGCACCGCCAACGGCGCTCCAAACTTTTCCGCAACAAATCCAATCAGCAAATTCCCCGCCGGCGAGAGGCCGCCAAAAGAAAAAGCGTACACCCCCATCATGCGGCCGCGCAAATGATTGGGCACGCGCCTTTGCAAAGAACTATTCGCATTGATATAGAAAAGAATTATGCCAAAACCGGCAACGGCAATGGCAAGCAGTGCCAGATGGAAATTTTTGGCTAAAGCAAAAACCGCAACGCCGGCCACGAAAATCACCACGCCGGCAAAGAGTAAACGCCACGATGAAACCCGATGATTGACCGCAGCAACCAACAGGGCGCTGCTTAAAGCGCCGAAGCCGCCGGCAGACATCAGCTTCCCCAACTCCACCGCGCTGCCACTCCGCAATTGCGCGGCGAAAGCGGGAATTAAAATCCAGAATGACCAGCCGAAAATCGTCATGACACTCACCAGCATGAGCAGACCGTAAACTCGCGGCGTGCGGCGCACATAAAGCAAAATTTCGCGAATCGAATTGCCGAGTGGTTTCGGCATGGTTTTACGAATGGGCATTTTATCGAAACGCATCGCGGTCAGCGCCCATATTGCCGCCAGATACGAGACGCTATTAATAAACAAACACCAACCCGCGCCCAGCGTGGCGATGATGATGCCGCCAACAGCAGGCCCGAGCAACCGCGCCGTGTTGAAGGTGGCGGAATTCAATGCCAGCGCATTGGGTAAATCATCTTTCCCAACCAACTCAATGGCAAAAGCCTGGCGCGCCGGAATATCAAACGCATTCACCATGCCAAAGCTAAATGCCAACCCGCAAATCCAGGCGACGCTGATCTTGTCCGTCCAAATCAGGATGGCAAAAATCAGCGCCAGCAGCAGCGCCGGAATTTGCAAAGCCAGCAATAGTTTTTGTTTGGGAAAACGATCGGCAAGGCTGCCGCCAATGAGCGAAAAAAAAGATAGCGGCAGGAAATTCAGAAAACCAACAAAACCGAGCCAAAACGCCGAATGAGTTAGTTCAAAAACCAGCCAGCCTTGAGCGATGGTTTGCAACCATGAGCCACTCAACGAAATAATTTGCCCCCAAAAGTAATAACGATAGTTACGATGCCGTAACGCGCGAAACATTGGAAATCGCGCATGCGGGGCGGCGGCGATGACGGCAACAGCGTGTGGGGTGGAAATTTCTCCCGAAGACGAAGACATTATGGCTGTGAAATCCCTTTCTTAACTTTCCTGGGCGAAGAATGCGGCTTCACGGCCGGCGTAATTCATAACTCGTTGTGATATTCACCGTGGGCCGCAACATGCCGGACACCGAACAATATTTTTCCTCCGACAGTTTGATCGCGCGCGCCAGCTCGTTTTCCGTCACATCCGGGCTGATGAGTTTATAAAGCAGATGAATATGCGTAAAAATGCGCGGATACTCCTCGCGCCGTTCGGCGTTGATATCCAAAGTCAAGGCCGTGATCGTTCGGCGCATCTTCTGGAGAATCGAAACAATATCCATCGTCGTGCAGCCGCCGAGCGCCTGCAATACCAGTTCCAGCGGCGACGGCCCGAGGGCCGCCGTGTGCTCCGAAGTGCTGTCTAATTTCACAATTTGCCCGGACGCAGTGATGCCTTCCAATTGCATGTCCGGTCCGAGCCAGCGTAACTGCGCAGTCATGTTTGCTCCAAAAATGATTCGCTTGCACTTGTTTTCAAAGTAAACAAATTTCCGGAAAAAACAAGCGCGGATAATTTCTTTTTGCGTTTGAAAAAAAAATGCTCTATATTGGCAAGATGATAAAATTGCAACACCGAACCTCAACTTCGAGCCGATTGAACGGAAGCCTCGCCCCGCTATGGTTGGCCGCCATGTCGGCCTTGACCGCCAGCCGTTTCTCGACGCAAACCCCGGACGCCCCCAGCGAACC
>CAYUVM010000816.1:0-2240 GCA_964447935.1 uncultured Cytophagia bacterium
CGGTATGACAAATGACCGCTTTGCGATCAATGTCGATTACCTGATCCTGATACGGGCTGATATTGGGATCTTCAGTTTCCGGTTTGTACTCGCACATAAACGGATGGCCTTGCTCCATCTTCGGGGTGCCGAGTTTTCCGTAAAGTTCTTCGATCCCCGGCGCTGCCAAATTAATATTGGGTTTTGCCGGCGCGGCACAATATTGGTCTTCATTGGCCGGAAAATCAAACTGCAACAGATGATCCGCTTTCAAAGACGGCAGCGGGTTGACAAACATTCCTAACGGCATGTGAAACCTCCAGAGTTTGAGATGTAAATGAATTGATAGTCGAAGAAGCGCCCGCAGCATTGAAAACCACTCAGGAAGCAGTGCAAGATGAATTTGGACGATCATCACTTTATGATCGCTTCCCCGTGTTTCTACTTCTTAAGACACCGGAAAGAATAAATATTCCCAACTTTTTTTTAAAAGGGCAAGTGTTGAAATAATCTGGTTTATAAGCGCTGAAAAAGATTAGCGGCGGGAAAAAGAGTGGCGAGAAAATTGAGGGAAAGCCGAAAGTGGCCGTGAAAACTTAATCACCGCAACCATTCCTGGACCAATCCAAAATGGTTGCGGTTTGTTTTAAAAAATCTCTGGTTTTCAGCGCGGAAACGCTGCGGTCACCCCGCCATCCACATTCAACATGCAGCCGGTGGTTTTCGCCGAGCGATTCGACGCGAAGAAGAAGGCGGCCTCGGCGATGTCCTCCGGATAAATGTGAACTTTCAGCGCATTGCGTTGGCGATAAAACTCTTCCAGCTCTTCCGGTTTAATTTTGTAGGTTGCCGCGCGCTCGGCGCGCCAACTCGACTCATTCCAAATGCGCGAGCCCGCGAGCACGGCGTCGGGGTTCACAATATTCACGCGAATGCCATGCGGTGCCCCTTCTTCGGCGAGGCAGCGCGCGAGATGCAATTCCGCCGCTTTCGCTGCGCTGTAAGCCGAGGCATTTTTACCAGCCACCAGCGCGTTTTTCGACACCACAAAAATCAAGGCCCCGCCGGTTTTCTGCGTTTTTAATATGCGAAAACCTTCGCGCGCCGCCAGAAAATATCCCGTCGCTAAAATCGCCATGTTGCGATTCCATTCGCTAAAGTTTGTTTCTTCAATTGGACTCGACGACGCGATGCCGGCGTTCGGCACAACAAGATCGATGCCGCCGAAATAACGGCACACCTCATCGAATGCTTGGCGCATTTGCGTTTCATTCGTCACATCCGCCAGCGTTCCCAATACGCGATCTTTGGAAAATTGTGCGCGCAATTCGGTCACCGCGGCTTCCAGAACATTCGCGTCGATATCCAACAAGGCCACGTGTGCGCCTTCCGTCAAATATTTGCGCGCGATGGCTTTACCGATGCCGCCTGCACCGCCGGTGATCACCGCGACACGACGCGCAAGCTCTTTTTCCGGCGGCAAACGCTTGAGCTTGGCTTCTTCCAAAAGCCAATATTCAATATTGAAAGCTTCTTGTTCGGATAAACCAACGTACGTACTCACAGCGGTGGCGCCGCGCATGACATTGATTGCGTTCACATAAAACTCCGCGGCCACCCGCGCCGTGGCTTTGTCCGCGGCAAACGTCATCATGCCCACCCCGGGAATGAGAAACACCACCGGATTCGGATCGCGCATGGCCGGGGAATTCTGCTGCTTGCAGCGATTATAATAGCCCGCATAATATTCGCGATAACTCGGCAACATGTCGGCAATAATTTGTTTTAATTTGGCGACGTCATCTTTTTCCGGATGCCACGGCGCGAACAGCGGACGAATTTTCGTGCGCAGAAAATGATCAGGACATGAGGTACCAAGCTTCGCCAACTCCGCCGCCTCCTTTGAATTCACAAACTCCAGCGCGCGCAGCGAATCATCGAAATGCCCGACCTTACGCTGCTGTTGTCCCACCAGACCGCGAATAAACGGCATAAGTTCCGTGGCAATTTCCTGCCGGCGTTTTTCCGGGTGCGCCGTGAAGTGCATGCCGCCAAAAACCTTGGCCGGTTTCGCAATACGGTTCTCCAAAAATGTCGCGGCTTGCTCGATCAACCGCAACGTGGTTTCGTAACATGTTTTCGCCGTATCGCCCCAACTGAAGAGACCGTGGCCGGCTAAAATCAAGCCGTCGAGATTGGATTGGGCATGGTAGGCCGCTTCGATTTGCAAGCCGAGATCAAAACCCGGGCGCTGCCATTTC
>CAYUVM010000817.1:0-2239 GCA_964447935.1 uncultured Cytophagia bacterium
TGTTGTGCTGATGCTGCTCTTTACCTTTTTAAAAAGTAAGCTACGGCCCAAGGTAAAATGGCCGATTGCCATCGGCATTGTTTTGTGTCTCGCGTTCAGTTGGCAATACACCGATAAAGTTATCGCACAATTCGGCGAAGAACGCAAAACCGCGGCGATGACACGAATTTACCTCGGCCAGGTGGCGTGGCGGCTGATTCAAGACAATTTGGCTTTTGGCGTCGGACCGGGCAATTATGAATTGAACTCGCCGCGTTATGTCGTGCCGATCAAAGAATATCCGACTTCGCTGCTTTCGGAAATGGTGCACAATACCTATTTGTTGATTTTTTCCGAGAGCGGTGTGATCGGCATTACGGCCTTTGTGCTCATTCTCATTCAAATGTGCATCATTTGTTTTCGTTTATTCCGGGCCAATCATCCTCTCGTACTTAACTTTGCGATTGGCAGCGCCATGTCCATTTTGGCTATTATGATATCGTTTGTTGCTAGCCCGGATATTCACAATGAACAGACCATCAATCAGCTTTTTCTGATTTCCGGTATAGTATTTGCGTGTGAATTAATGGAGCGGCGTCATACCAGCCTGCTGCGGCAGCAACATTTAAAGCAGCGCCGCGAAGTCAGGCAGGCGCAGCAAAATACGCAGGAGAACGGCGGCTCGCCGGTGCTTGAAAATGGACAAACTGTTTCAGCGCGAGTCATGCCCACACCGGCAGTAACGCCCGGTCCGGAATTTGAACGCCGCCCCCTGTCACCGAGGAGACGCCGGTGAAAATTTTGATGGTGGATAAATATTTTTTTATCATGGGCGGCGCCGAGCGTTATTTCTTTGAGTTGAAGGGATTGTTGGAGCGCCACGGCCATCAGGTAATTCCGTTTTCGATGCAACATCCGAATAATTTCGCTTCGGAGTGGGCGGATTATTTTGTGAGCAACATCGAATTTAACGGCCACAGCAAACTGCAGAAACTAGCCCACGGCCCGAAAATCGCCAGCCGGGTTTTGTATTCGCAGGAAGCGAAAACCGCGATCACCAAATTGATCGAACGCGTCAAGCCGGATGTGGCGCATTTGCATATGATCGACCATCAACTGTCGCCGTCGATTTTGCATGCGCTGCAACGTTACGATATTCCGATCGTGCAAACGTGCCATCAGTACAAATTAGTGTGTCCGAGTTATCGGTTACTGGTGATGCGAGAAAACCGTATTTGTGAAAAATGCGTCACCGGAAATTTTTATCACGCCGTGCTGGAACGTTGCCATAAAGATTCGATGGCGGCCAGCGCGTTGCTGGCATTTGAATCGTATTTGCACAAATGGATGAAGGTTCACGATCTCATTCAGCTTTTTCATGTGCCCAGCCGTTTTCTCGGTGAAAAACTGCGTGAGAGTGGCGTCGCCGCCGAACGAATTTGGCACCAGTTTTACACGATTGATTTGCGCAGCTATCCGTTCTCTGAGGCGTTTGACGATTATTTTGTTTATTATGGCCGGCTTTCCGCTGAGAAAGGAATTTTGACGCTTCTGCAAGCGATGCAGAAGGTCAAGCAATCGAAACTGATGCTCATCGGCGACGGACCGCAGCGCTTGGAGTTGGAAGCTTTTGCCCGCGAACATAAATTAACGAATGTCGTGTTTGTCGGCTCAAAATCTGGAAACGATTTAACCGAATTGGTCTCGCGTGCGAAATTTGTCGTTGTACCGAGCGAGTGGTATGACAACTCGCCGCTGGTGATTTACGAATCATTTTCGATGGGGCGCCCGGTGCTGGCGACGACTTTGGGTGGGATGCCGGAGTTGATCGAAGACGGCGTGAATGGCCGTTTGTTTGCGCCGAAAGATATAGATGGATTGAGCCGCATTATAAATGAAATGTTGCGCGACGAGAAGCGCTTGCGCACGATGGGCAAAGCCGGCCGCGCTACGGCCGAGCGCGAGTTCGATCCGGAAGTGCATTATCAAAAGATTCACGAAGTCTATCAACGATTGACGCATTAAAAATATTCGTTCGTCGTAATGCCTTTAGGTATCGAACGAATATTGAAATGTTCCGATTTTTTTAACGACTTTTACTTTTACGCCTAAAGGCGTTACTACAAACGTTTTTGGAGACCCAATGGCTGTTTTATCGATTACGCAAGGACATGACACCGGCGCCGTGATCGTGAAAGATGGGCGCATCCTCGCTGCGATCACCGAAGATCGCCTGACGCGCATTAAAATGGACACGCAA
>CAYUVM010000818.1:0-2238 GCA_964447935.1 uncultured Cytophagia bacterium
CGGTGGCGCGAAATATTCGCGCAAGCAGGTTGATGATCTCGCGCAATACGCCACACAAATGGGCGCGAAAGGATTGGTTGCCCTCAAAGTGACGGACAGCGGCTGGGACGGCAGCGCAGCTAAATTTTTTGCCGGCGGCGTTATTGAGAAAATCAACGCGGCGACCGGCGCCAAAGCCGGCGATATGATTTTCTTGGTGGCCGACGCCGAAGAGAAAGCGCAAAAGATTCTCGGCGCGCTGCGTTTGCGGCTGGCGCAGGAAGAGAAACTGATTCCGGAAAACTCGTTCCATTTTTCGTGGATCGTCGACTTTCCGCTGCTGGAATTTGACGAAGAAGAAAAGCGCTGGATGGCGCGGCATCATCCCTTTACGGCGCCGAACGATGCCGACATTCCGCTGATGGACAGCGCGCCAGAAAAAGTGCGCGCCAAAGCGTATGATCTGGTGCTCAACGGCACTGAAATCGCCGGCGGCAGTGTGCGCATTCATCAACGGGATTTGCAAAGAAAAATGTTTGCCCTGCTCAATTTGGGCGATGCCGAGGTCGAAAATAAATTCGGCTTTTTGCTCGAAGCGTTTGAGTATGGCGCCCCGCCGCACGGCGGCATTGCCTTCGGTTTCGACCGGCTGGTGATGTTGTTCGCGGGCCGCAAGAGCATCCGTGACGTGATCGCATTCCCCAAAACCAACGCCGCCACCTCGCTGATGGATCGCGCACCGTCACCTGTTGATGAAAGGCAATTGCGCGAGTTAGGCATTAAATTGGCGTAAATTTTGATTGACTGCGTCATATAAATTGTTTATATTTAATGCTGCCTTTGTAAAAAAGGCAAGCATTCGGTAATGCGGTCGAGCCTGTAGCTCAGCTGGTAGAGCAGCGGACTTTTAATCCGTTGGCCGAGAGTTCGATTCTCTCCAGGCTCACAAGGCAATAAAAAAGCTAAAAAGAAAAAACCGATACGGTGAAAACTCTTTTTCATTTTATCTGTTTTTCTTTTTTTGTTTTGCGCCTATAGCTCAACTGGCAGAGCAGGTGACTCTTAATCACAAGGTTCCAGGTTCGATTCCTGGTAGGCGCACCAAGGCAAAAAAGATAAAAGGATAAAAGCGAAAATGAACGGCTCGGCTTTTCTTTTATCTTTTTTTATTCCGGGCCCTTAGCTCAGTTGGTTAGAGCCGCGGACTCATAATCCGCTGGTCGTAGGTTCGAGCCCTACAGGGCCCACCGAAATTATAAAAATTCTGAAGTAAAATAAAACGTTTTCACGCTAAACCCAAGTCTTGGTGTTGATTTGGGTTTTTTGTTTTTATAAAGTAAACGATTGGCCGCATAAAATTTGGGCTATTCTTAAAATTGTGCAACAATAGTTTCCGGTTCGATATATCCCGGAAAGATTGGGTGAAATAATCTGCAAAAGCCCGCATCGCAGGTAAGTATTACTTTTGGGATTGTTCTAAATCAAGCCAATTACTATTAATTCTTGGAGAAAAGTCACCATGTCTCTCAGCATACCTCACGGCGGCAAATTAGTCGATCGCATTCTGCAGGGCGAAGAGCGCGAAGCGGCGTTGCACCGCGCCCGTGATGCGAAAAAAATTCCGCTTACCGATGTCGGCGTTGCCGATCTCGAAATGATCGCCAATGGCGCTATGAGCCCACTTACCGGTTTCATCGGAAAAGCCGATTATGAAAGTGTCGTCCAGCAGATGCGCCTGGCTAATGGCCTCGTGTGGTCGTTGCCAATTACGCTGCCGGTTTCCCGGGAAGTTGCAGCAGATATTCGTTTGGATGAAGAAGTTGCTTTGGTTGAAAATGGCAATAACGGCGTAATTCTTGGCATCATGAAAGTGGCTGAGAAATTTGAATATGACAAAACGCGTGAAGCTCTGGAAGTTTATCGCACGACCGAGGCGGCGCATCCCGGCGTGGCGCGGGTAATGAATCAGGGCGACGTTTGTTTGGCCGGTGAAGTGTGGATGATCAATCGCCATCCGGAATCCACTTTTCTCGAGTATCGCCGCGATCCGGCGGCGACCCGCAAAGTTTTTGCAGAGCGCGGCTGGAATTCCGTGGTTGGTTTTCAAACGCGCAATCCGGTGCATCGCGCGCATGAGTATATTCAAAAATGCGCGATGGAAATCGTCGACGGTTTATTGCTGCATCCGCTGGTGGGCGAAACCAAGAAAGATGACATTCCCGCGGATTTGCGCATGGAAAGTTATCATGCGCTGCTGCA
>CAYUVM010000819.1:0-2231 GCA_964447935.1 uncultured Cytophagia bacterium
ATGCGCTTCATCCAAAATCACGCGCTGGTATTTCGGCAACACCGCGACTTCGGAGCTTTCGGCGGACTCCTGCCGCACGGCGAGATCGGCGAAAAGCAAATGATGGTTGGCAATCAACACATCCGCAGAAGCCGCCCGCCGGCGCGCATTGTAAAAAAAACATTCGTGATAAAATTTGCATTTCGCGCGCAGCGTCGTGTCGCTTTCGGATTGAATTTTCTCCCACACTTGATCTTGCGGAATGAACGCCAGATCGGATTTGCTGCCGTCGGGAGATTTTTTCGCCCACGCAATAATGTCGCGCAGCTCCTGCAATTGCGCCGGCTCCGTAAAAAGCTCCGGTTGAAATTCGGCTTCTGCGAGTTTGCGTTTGCAGGCGTAATTCGTACGGCCTTTCACCAACTCCGCGCGAAATTTCAAATCGAGGGTTTGCTGCAGCAGCGGAATATCTTTGTTGATGAGTTGTTCCTGCAAATTGATCGTCCCCGTGGCAATCACCGTGCGCTCGCGATTGTTCACACTCCATTCAATCGCCGGCAGCAGATATGCCATCGTTTTGCCCGTGCCGGTTCCCGCTTCGATGATGGCGATTTTATTCTCGTTGAACGCGTCTGCCACTTTTTCGATCATCGCTTGTTGGGGCGGGCGGGACTCGAAATTTTCCAGCTTCTGGGCGAGTGGGCCTTCATTGGAAAGCAGCTTTCGTAAATGTGGCACCGCGAGCAGCACCACTTCCTTCGGTTTCTGCGGCTCGACGACAACGTAAATGTCGCTGACCGAATTATTAATGATAAAAAAACCGATGCCTTCGTTCCCAACGCGCGAGGCAATCATCGCATCCGGCTCGGAAGGTTGCAACACGCCGGAGGGGTGATTATGAATCACCACGTCACCGGTGTGCGCAATATTCGTAATCGCCGGCACTAAATTTTTATTCCCTCGCGCCACCACTTGCACGGATTCAACCACGCCTTTGCCATCCGTTTTGCCGAGAAAAAAAACTTCATTGCCGTCCGCATCACGGATATGCAGCCGCATATAACTTATGGCTTCGTCGGCGAGGTAGGATTTAATTTTGTTGGCTGCAATAGACATGTTCAAAAGATAACATTTCCGCGCGAAGAAAGCAAATATTGACTTCTTGTCAAAATCTCAGTATTCCCCTGCTCTGCAAAAAAGCCTCCGCCTCCCTTCGATTCGGAATCATCGCGCGCCCTCCCAAACCACGACATTTCATCGCGGCGACGGCAGCGGCAAATTCCAAGATTTTCGGCAACGGCCAATGCTCAATCAACCCAGCCATAAACGCGCCATGGAAGACATCGCCGGCGCCAGTGGTGTCGACGACTTCAACTGGAAAAGCCGGTTGATAAAAAGTATTTTCGGGCGTTCGGCAAAAGGCGCCGCTTTCTCCAGCGGTAACAACGATGATGCCGCCATACTTTTGTTGGAGCCGAGACGCGCTTTGCTCGGGATCAGCGCTGCCGCTTTGTTGCGCCGCAAAATTTTGTGAGACAATGATATAATCGGCGACATGCAAAATCTGTTCAAAGCCGGCGACGTTGCGTTCGGCGTCCACGACAACGAGTCCGCCGGCCTGTTTGCTCAAGCGCGCTGCGAAAATTCCCGCTTCGACAAAGTGATGCTCCAAAAACAGCATGCGGCTATTCCGGATCACTTCAGCCGCAATTTCTTTGGGTTGTAAATCAAATTCTTTCCAGTAGCGCGCAATCCTACGTTCGCCCGAGTTTTGCTCGACGTGAATGAAAGCCACCGGTGGTTGCGCGCCTTCCGCAAAAATAACCTGATCAACATTGACGCCGTCATGTTGAAATTCTTCCAAAACAAATCGGCTGTACTCATCTTCACCCAACTTCCCGATATAAGCAGTTTTAACGCCCAGTCGCGCCGCAGCGACGAGCGCGGTTCCGGTTAATCCGCCGCCCTGCTTCGCAAAAGCGGTCATAGGAATTTTCTCGCCCGGAGCGGGGTATTTTTCCACCACTCCAAGAAAATCCACACTGCAAATGCCGAAGCCGACAAGGTCAAAATTTTTTGGCATGACAAAAACTCCTTGCAAATCAAAGCTTTGTCCTCTATATTTTAATTTTGGGTTTTATCCGCTGCCCAGCTTGCCACAAGCATCCGGGCAGCCAATTTCGCACGACATTACGTTTTACGCCTTATTTATTCACTCATCACCTTTCAGCAGGAGTTTGTCGCATGGCACT
>CAYUVM010000820.1:0-2225 GCA_964447935.1 uncultured Cytophagia bacterium
GCTTGTCTAAAATTTCGCCTTCTTTTAAGCTGTACCGTTTGGCAAAACTGCCGGCGGCGATATTCCGCACCATCACTTCAATGGGCAGAATTTGCAGGCGGCGAACCAGCATGCCCGCCTCGCCGATCACCGACATGAAGTGCGTCGGCACATTAAAACTTTCGAGATAACGCAGCAGATGAGCGGAAACCTGGTTATTCGCAACACTGCGTTTGATCGGACGGGACTTCTTCGACCCATTCAACGAAATGACGTCGTCTTTAAACTCCAGCACCACTTGTTCCGGATTCTCTGTTTCATAGAGAACTTTGGTCTTGCCTTCGTACAGCTTTCTTTTCTTCTTAATCGCCATCCTCTCTCCTCAAATCTAAACGGGATTGAAAGGCATCATCATTTATTGCGTTCACGCCACGGCGGGCAAAATTTAATTTTACGATAACCCAAGGCGTTGATAAATCGTGTCAACGTGCCGCAGATGTTTTTGTAAATCAAAACACTGCTGAATTTCGTCCGGGTTTAAATATTGCCGGATTGTTTTATCTCCGAGCAAGCGTTCTCCAAAACTCGCTCCGCGCCCGGGACTTAAATCTGTCCACACCGCCATTGCATGTTCCTGCACCTGCCGGTAAGCGTCTTCGCGCGCCATGCCTTTTTGCGCCAGCGCCAGCAAAATCTGTTGAGAAAAAATCAACCCGCCGGTGCGTTCTAAATTGCGCCGCATGTTTTCCGGATAAACTTGTAAATCGCGCACAACGCGGGTGAATTGGTGCAGCATGTAATCGAGCAGAATCGTGCTATCCGGCAGAATCACTCGCTCGGCCGAACTGTGGCTAATATCGCGTTCGTGCCACAGCGCGACATTTTCCAGCGCCGCCATTGCATTTGCCCGCAGCAAACGCGCCAATCCGGCGATGCGCTCGCAGATAATCGGATTGCGTTTGTGCGGCATGGCCGACGAACCTTTCTGACCCTTGCCAAACGGTTCTTCGGCTTCGAGGACTTCCGTGCGCTGCAAATGGCGAATTTCGACGGCAAACTTCTCGAGCGAGGCGCCGATGAGCGCAATCGTATTGAGAAATTCCGCGTGGCGATCGCGCTGCACAATTTGCGTCGACACCGGCGCCGGTTTTAAAGCGAGCTTGGCGCAAACATACGCCTCGACGCGCGGATCGATATGCGCAAAGGTGCCGACTGCGCCGGAAATTTTGCCGACAGAAATGGAAGCAACCGCATGTTGCAAGCGTTCGAGTTGGCGACTGACTTCGGCAAACCAGATCGCCATTTTCAATCCGAATGTGGTCGGCTCGGCATGAACGCCATGCGAACGGCCGATACACACCGTGTTCTTATGTTTGCGCGCTTGCTGGCGAATTGCCTCGTGCAAAACGTTGAGCTTGTCAAGGAGCAACAAACCAGCCTGCCGCATTTGTACCGCTAAAGCCGTATCGAGCAAATCCGACGACGTCATGCCGAGATGAATGTAGCGGCTCTCGGGACCAACGTATTCGGCAATATTGGTTAAGAACGCAATGACGTCGTGTTTCGTTGTTTCTTCAATTTCTAAAACGCGCGCGCTATCAAACTGCGCTTTTTGTTTGATCACCGCAACGGCGGCATTGGGCACCACTCCCAACTCGGCCTGCGCCTCGCAGGCGAGAATTTCAATCTGGAGCCAGATGGCAAATTTGTTTTCCTCGCTCCAGATGCGGCCCATCTCAGGGAGGGTGTAGCGCGGGATCATCAGATTTTTCTATGGTTGCGGGATATCCAAATCTCTACAGATCTTGCGAGCCAGAAATTCGTCAATCTCCCGATGGCGCGGAACGGTGGTTGCCTTCTTGGTAACACGGTTAATGTAAATAGTGTGATTACCGCCTTCACGTAAAAATTCGCAGCCGTACTCTTCAAGATGGCGGATAAGATCACGCCGTTTCATGCCGCAACAGCAAATAGAGGTTCGCGAATCACGATCTGGCCTACAAGCGTTTCTTCCGCAAGAATACGATTTGCTTCTAAAACCAGAAGTATTGCCTCTTGCAGATTAGTACGGGTTTCTTCTAACGTCGCGCCCTGAGTATTCGCACCGGGCAACTCCTGAACGAATCCAATGTAACCCAATGGAACTTTCTGAAAGACGGCAGTCAAATTAATGCGCATAACGGTTTCTCCGTCTCTTCGTTCGCTTATTTTAAAAACGTTTTTTTTAAATTAACGAAATAATCGCC
>CAYUVM010000821.1:0-2221 GCA_964447935.1 uncultured Cytophagia bacterium
GTTGGCTCTGGCGTTGGCGTTTAATAAAGCGCGTTTTCACCATGACAGTATTGCCGCCGAAATGCCGGACGAATCCCGACTTCCCAACACCAAACTCGCCCTCGCCAGCTTATTGCAATTAATTTTGCCGGCGCTGGAACAAGCTCGCCAGGCGCTTCAAACGTTGCCGCCGGAAACCGCAAGGAAGCTTCGTTGTACTTTAACTGAAAGCGCTGCGCATCAGCAGCGCCTGACGATCACTCACAACGGCGCCTGGTTCCCAGAAATGGGAGTTAATTTTTTGAGCGCATTTTTCCCTCATTCGCCAAAACCAGAACAAATTCAAATTACGGCGGCAATGTCACGCGCATTGTTGAATCAATTGTGTTGTCATGCGAATAGCGAAATTTTCGAGAATGGCTGGGTGGCGTTGCATCTCGATTTCCCCGCTGAAATCTAACTTCGCTGCCATATCCTAACCTCGAAATACCGATTAAGCCATTGATGTATAGGGCCGTCGTGCCGAACGCTTTAATTGCGCCTCCACTTTCTCAGACAGATCAACAGGAGTGTCTTATGAAACAAACACCATTGACCCATTGGGAAACCGCCAAAATCGGGCTTTTATTTTCTGCGAGTGTTGCTTTCCTGTTATTAATTTTCTGGCCAGATAGCAGGAACTTCACGATCTTTGGAGTGAATGCCATAATTGTCGTTATCCTATTCGGCAGCACAGGCGCCCTCGCAGGCAGGTTGCTTTCGAGAACTCAGAAAGGAGCCTGGTGGGGTGCGGGGATCACCCTCTTTCTGTTGTTTTGGTGGCTTTATACAATTGCATCCGACGTGCCCCTCGATTAGTTCGGCAAGGTTGCGGTGATGTATTCAGCCACTCTCTGTTTTACCGAGTTGCTCGTCAACAGGTAGCGGCTATTGATGAGAACCTTGGTTTTTTGAAGTGGCAAAAGAAATCAGAAGGGTTGGGGGAATTCGACTCGCCTTCTCATGCAACTTCTCGCCTGGCGCTTCCGTAAGAGTATGGGCAAATTCGGAGGCATGATTTGAATATTATTCAGACAGAAAATTTAGCGAAGCATTTTAATCGCGGCCGGCTGCGCGCGCTGGACAGTGTATCTTTACAAGTGGGCCCCGGGCGCGTGTTCGGTTTATTAGGCCCGAACGGCGCCGGTAAAACCACGCTGGTCAAGCTGTTGCTCGGCATTCTGCATCCCACGACCGGCGCGGCGGAAATCTTTGGCCAACCGGTAACGAATTATAACTTGCGCGAACGCGTCGGTTATCTGCCGGAGAATCATCGCTATCCGGATTTTCTTAAAGGCGGCATGGTGATGGAATATTTTGGGCGTTTCGCGAATGTGGCGCCGGAGACGCGCCGGCAACGGATTCCCGAGTTGCTTAAATTGGTCGGCATGGATAAATGGGCTGATACCAAGATCCGTAAATATTCCAAAGGCATGATGCAGCGCCTCGGCCTCGCGGTGGCCATGATTAATGATCCCGACCTTCTGCTGCTGGATGAACCGACTGATGGCGTCGACCCGATTGGGCGGAAAGAAATTCGCGACATTATTTTACACCTGAAGCAGCGCGGTAAAACGATTTTCATCAACTCGCATTTGCTGTCGGAAGTCGAAATGGTTTCCGACGAAGTCGCCATCATGAACAAAGGCAAAATTGTCGTGCAAGGCGCGGTGGAACAATTGACGAACATTGGTCTCAGTTACCGCATTGAAACCTCGCCGCTGGCGAGCGAGGCCAAAACCCAATTGACCGAAAAGTTTGCCAAACTCGGTTTGGTGAATAGCCATTTGGAAGTGACCGTGCAAGATCATGCGGAATTGAACCGGCTCATCGATCATCTGCGCACCAGTCGTGCCGAAATTTATGCGATTGTGCCGCAAAAGCGCACACTGGAAGAGAGTTTTTTTAGCGCGATTAAAGGCGCGGCTTCCGGAGATTTTAACGAGATCGCCAAATTAAGCTCGTAGTATCGCCTTCAGGCGCTGAAGTATTGAACGCTTCGATAAGAATCGATAATTTGTGCTAACACCAAGAGACGACGCCTAAAGGCGTTACGACTAACATGAAATTTTTAGCCATCATTTTATATACATTGCTTGAAACGCTGACGAAGAAAACGTGTAAGGCTTTTTTCGTGGTGGTCACGCTGGTGCGCGACGTGCTGTTCCGCGCCGCGAAGGCGCGCCTCGCCGGCAAGCGCCTG
>CAYUVM010000822.1:0-2221 GCA_964447935.1 uncultured Cytophagia bacterium
GACATAGGGAATGCCGGCGCGGCGCAACGTGTCTTCAATGCCGCGCGATTGGGCGTTGGTGCGGTAAAGGATCGCGCAATCTTTAAAAGTAGGGCTATGCGCTGCGCCATTGTGATAACTGATTTCCTGCGAAATTTTATCGAGGATAATTTGCGCTTCGTGAAATTCGCTTTCGGCGGCCAGCAGCACCACCGGCTCGCCGGCTTCGCGCTGCGTCCAAAGTTTTTTCGGCAGCCGTTCCCGATTGCGCGCAATCACCGAATGCGCCGCGTCGAGAATATTGCGGGTGGAGCGATAATTTTGCTCGAGCCGAAAAATTTTACAATCGGGAAAATCTTGCTCAAAGTCGAGGAGGTTGCGGACTTCGGCGCCGCGCCAGCGGTAAATCGACTGGTCATCGTCGCCGACGGCAAAGACGTTGCGCGTGCGGCTGGCGAGGGCCTGGAGAAAAACATATTGCGTACGATTGGTGTCTTGAAATTCATCGACCAAAACATGCCGAAAACGATTCGTGTAACCGGCGAGAATATCAGGGTGCTGGCGAAACAATTCGAGCGGATAAAGCAGCAGATCGTCGAAATCCATCGCGTTATTTTCACGCAAGCGTTTCTGATAATGGGCGTAAACTTGCGTGATGAGATCATCGCGTTTATCGCCGTCATCGGCGATCAAGCCTGACCCATTTTTGGCGCGCGAGATGCGATAATGAACATAGCCGGGAGTGAGATTCGGCGCGGAAATACCGAGATCGGCAACGATTTGCCGAATCAGCCCGAGTTGATCTTCGGAATCATAGATGGAAAATTGACGGGAGAAACCGAGACGGTCGGCGTTTTGCCGCAAGATGCGAGCGCAAATGGAATGAAAAGTCCCCACCCAGAGGCCTTCGTGATGATGCCGCGAGAGCCCAACGGAAATCAGCCGCGCTAGCCGCTCATGCATTTCCTGCGCGGCTTTATTGGTAAAGGTTGCGGCGAGAATATTATCGGGACGCACAGCGCTGCGCTCGATCAAATACGCGATACGATGCGTCAGCACGCGTGTCTTGCCGCTGCCGGCGCCGGCAAGCACCAGCGCCGGGCCATCCTCGCAGGCAACCGCATGGCGCTGTTCGACATTGAGTGCGTCCAGAAGGTGATCGTACTTTTTCCCGTTCAGGATTTATTCTCCCCTCTCCGGGTGCAATGCCAACGGCGGTGAGCTTTGGCATTGCGCCTTTGCGAAGCGCAAGCTTCGCGGGCCTGTTGGTAATTATTGTTCATTGTTGTTTGCCATTGCTGAAAAGCGCTTTTTCCCGGCGGACGCGCGCACGGACTTTGTCAAAATCACTTTTGGCGCGCAGATGTTCCTGCAACGTGTGCGTAAAGGTGTGCGAGCCGTCGCCGCGCGCGACGAAAAAAATGTACTTGACGTTGGCCGGATACAGCGCGGCGCGAATTGAAGCGATACCAGGGTTATTCACCGGGCCGGGCGGCAGGCCGGGGTAGCGATACGTGTTATACGGCGAATCAATTTCAAGATGGCGATTGAGCAAGCGTCGCGGCGGGCCGGGAACGATGTACTGAATCGTCGGATCGGCTTGCAGCAAAATCCCCTGGCGCAAACGATTGTGATATACGGCAGAAATGACGGCACGCTCGCTATCGACCACGGCCTCGCCTTCGATGATGGCGGCGAGGGTGACGATCTGATGCAACGTCATATGCAATTCTGCGGCGCGGCGGCGCAAGGAATCATTTACCTGTCGGTGAAATTCTTGCACGATGCTTCGAATAATTTCCGGCGCGGACACGCCCCACGAAAACGTGTAAGTGTTCGGGTACAAGTAACCTTCTAAATGCGGGGCAGAAATTTTAAGCTGCCGCACTAAAGCCGAATCGTTGACGAGGCGAACAAAAATAGCGGAGTCAATGCCGGTGGCCTGTTGCAAAATACCGGCGTAATCTTCACTGGTTTTGCCCTCCGGCAGGGTAACGCGAAATTGCACGGCTTTCCCGGAGCGAAAGAGTTTGTATAAATCCACATTGGAAGCACCAGCGGGAATTGCATATTTGCCGGCTTTCAAGGTTTTGCCCCACTGCAAAATTTTGTCGGCAAACACAAACGCGTCGCGGCTCTTGATCAAACCTTGCTGCTGCAGGCTATCAGCAATCTGCGGCAACGACATGCCCCGGTGAATGATGAAGTTTTTTCCGCCCGCATTTTCCGGCACTGCCGGCAT
>CAYUVM010000823.1:0-2213 GCA_964447935.1 uncultured Cytophagia bacterium
GACTTTCAGCGTTTGAATCGGCATTTGCAAATAATCGACCGGACTCGCCGGCGAGGCAAAATGCAGCACATAATCAATCTGGCCGGCCACGTAAATATATTCGGTGACATCATGTTTGACAAATTTGAAACGTTCACTCTGCAGATGCTCGATATTGACGGTCGAGCCGGTTGAAAGGTTATCCATGCAAATCACTTCATGGCCTTTTTTCAACAGGTACTCACACAGATGAGAACCGAGAAACCCGGCTCCGCCGGTAACAAGTGCTCTTGGCATAAAATAAAGCTCTCCGGATGCTATCTCTCATTGAAGCGCTCGAAGATGCCGGTAGAATTGCGATATAAAGAAGTCCGCCGCGTCAATTCGGAAACTTCGCCTCTACTCATCATCGAACACTTTCCTGTCAAGAAGGGTTATGGTTTTATGATTTCAAGTTTAGCCGTTAATCCTGTTGTTGCTTTCCAGCTTAAGCGGCCGGCATGATTATAAATCACCACGGCCTCGACATTGGGCAGCGAATCCGCCGCCGCGAGGCCACGCTCCGGCCCCAAAACAAATAACGTTGTAGACAACGCATCAGCCTGCACGGACGTGGCGGCAATAACCGTCACACTCACCGCCCGCGCACTGGGATAACCCGTGTGCGGGTCAATGATATGATGATACCGTTTGTTATCATTGATGAAAAAACGTTCATAATCGCCGCTCGTCGACACGGCCGCGTCGCCTTCCAGCTTGAAACGCCCAAAAAAAGATTGGGCCGCGCTGTCCGGATTTGCGGGGCGTGGGTGCTGAATCCATATATACCTGCGCCCCGCAGTCAATGGCGACGTGAGCGTGCGCAAATCGCCGCCGGCCGTGATCATCGCGTCGCGGATGCCGGCCTGGCGAAGCACCGCCAAACCGCGATCAACAACGTAGCCTTTCGCCACCCCGCCGAGATCGATAGACATTCCCGGATGACGAAAAGTAACCATCTTTTTTTGATTCACCGCATCCGCAGCCAATTCAAGATTTTTATAGCCCACCCGCGCCATTTGCGCGGTAATTTTTGCCGGCGCCGGGATGCCGGTCGAATCAGTGCCGAAGCCCCACAGATGCAAAATCGGTGCGATGGTAACATCAAAAGCGCCATTGGAAATTTGCGCCGCCCACTCAGCCACCCGAAGCACAGAGTCCAGGTCACTCGAAATAATCATACTCGCAGTGGTCACGGCGTTGTTGAGGCGGGCGACTTCACTATCAGTCCGATAAGCCGAGAACAGAGAGTCCAGCCGGCGCATCTCGGCAAAGGCTTCTGCCGTCGCGCGCCGAATGGCCGCTTCATCCGCGGGTTTCGCCGCATAAACATTGATCGACACCAGCGTGTCCATCAGAATGCGGCTTTCCTGCACGGTTTGAAATTCTTCGGGTTTGCCGCAACCGACGGCGCACCACAAAAGCAAAATTTTGCCAAAGAGCGTTCGCGGCGATTTTTTCTGCTGCAGCCTCAAAATAACAATCAATGCTCACGCGAGGTAATGAATCGCACCAGATTGATCAGCGAATTTTTAAACGGCGAATCCTGATACGAATTGAGCAAAGCCACGGCTTCTTCGGTGAACCGGTTGGCGGTTTGCATGGCATACTGAACGCCGCCGTGGCGCTCGATAAAATTGACAATATCGCGATAGTCGCTGCGGCGCGAACGCGTGCCGGCGCCTCTTTTCACCAGCCGGATAATCGCTTTGGCTTCGCGGCGTTCGGCCTGTTTCAACGCATGCAGCAGCGGCAGCGTGATTTTATTTTCGCGAATGTCATTGCCAATCGGCTTGCCCGTGCTGCTTTCTTCGCCGAGCAAATCGAGAATGTCGTCGCGAATCTGAAATGCAATGCCGACTTTCTCGCCAAATTCATTGAACTGCTCGATGGCGTGATCGCTCTGGCCGCCCGCCAGCGCGCCGAGTTGGCAAGCCGCAGACAGCAGCGCCGCGGTTTTGTCGGAGATCAATCTAAAATAAATTTCCTCTTCCTTCCATTAATCGCGGCTGCGTTCCACTTGCAGCAGTTCACCCTGGCTCATGCGTTCGGCTGTGTGGGAAATGATCGAAAACGTTTTGAGATCGCCAAGGTGCAGCATCGCCAGCAGGGATTTCGAGAACAAGTAATCGCCCATCAATACGGAAATATTATATTTCCAGATCGAATCGATGGTGGGAAATCCGCGCCGGCGG
>CAYUVM010000824.1:0-2210 GCA_964447935.1 uncultured Cytophagia bacterium
CGGCGCCCGCAGTGTTTGCGTCACGAATTCATCGTTGGCGTTGTTGTACTTCGTGAGCGGCAATGCCGTTTCATCATTCAACAGCGATAAAAAGGTTTGGGTTACGCCGTCCTCGGTTTGCGCCAAACCCATCCAACTAAAAATACTCAACGGTTGCGGCAAAGCTGAAATCTTGGTTGCCGCGATGCCGTCCCGTTGCAAAGCGGCTTCGATACGCTGATAGGCGCGATGATGATTGACAACTTCGAGCAGCAAGTAAAGCCCGGTAAAAAAGACTCCACCGAATAAAAATGACCGGCGCGGCGGCTTAAAAATTTTCCCCAATAGCAAAGTCAAACCCAAAATGCCAGTGAAAAACGGATCGATGATAAACATCAGGTCCAAAGAGAAACGCGCCGTTGAAAGCGGCATGAAAAGCTGGGTGCCAAATGGCGTGATCAAATCGAAAAAAATGTGCACTAAAATGCCGATCAGGCCGTAAACCCAGAAGATTTTAAAATTCTTCCGCTTTCCCAAAATAAAAAAAAACATCGCGGGCAGTAAAGCGAAAATGGGCGCAAACAGCAGCGAATGTGTGAGGCCGCGATGATGCTGAATTGCCAAGATCGGATCGCCCAGCAATCCCAACGCGACGTCAATATCGGGAAAATTCGCGCTGCCCACCAACAGCCAGAACTTCTTGCGCTGCTCGCTTGGTTCTTCCGCCAGTGCTGGAAAGGTTGTTTCAATCAACTTGGCGGCCAAGGCGCCGGTCAAACTATGCGTTAAATTATCCACGGAGCAAGTTCATTTCGTTGTTGATAGCAAAATTTTTCCCTGGGAACGCCGTTGTTCGACAAGCCGATGCGCCTCGGCGGCTTGCGCTAACGGTAAAATCGCGTTAATGTGCGGCTTGATAATGCCGGTTTGGTGCCACGCCATCAGCTCGTTCATCACGCGCTGAAAATATTCTAATTCATCCCAGAGCAGCAGCACCTGCACACCGGAAATACTGATATTGCGTTCGATAAAATAGAACGGGTGATACACGCCGCCGCGCATGAAATCTCCGGCGAGGCGTTTCCACTCTTTGGCGCTGTTCCAATTGAGACCATACGGCGGCACGATTCCCGCAGCGCCGATCGTGACGGCATGCCCGCGCGCTTTCAAACAGCGAATGCCTTTACGCAAGCCGTTGCCGCCGAGCGAGTCCAGCAGATACTTGACGCCGCGATTTTGCGTCAATTGGCGCATCGCGATTTCAAAGTCGTCGCGAACGTAATTGATACCGTAATCCAAACCAAACGAACGCGCCAATTGTAATTTCTCTTCCGTGCTGGCTGTGCCATAAACCGTCAAGCCGATATGCTTCGCGATTTGCAGCGCCGCGATGCCGACGCCGCCGGCCACGGCTTGAATCAAAATATCTTCGCCGCGCCGAATACGCATGACTTCCATCAAGCTGTGATAAGCCGTGAGATAAACCGCGGGCAGTGCCGCCGCTTCTTCGAGGCTCATGCTGGCGGGAACTTTCCAAACGCGATTTTGCTCAGCAACAATGGCTTCGGAATAACCGCCAAACCGCGTCACCGCCAAAACCTTCTCGCCAATCGACAGCGTGACGTTCTCACCGCGTGCAATAATTTCTCCCGAAATTTCAAAGCCGGGACAAATCGGCAAAGCTCCAGCCCATTTGTAATAGCCGCGCCGGGCAATGATGTCCGCGTAGTTCACGCCAATAAATTTCACGCGAATTAAAACTTCGGTGGGTTGCAGGGGTGGGACAGCGAACGTTTCCCACTGAAAAACTTCAGGCGCGCCAAAGCGGTGAAATACTTTTCGTTTAAATTCGCCGGTTGATGGCATTGATTACTTTCCCAGCCGGAATTTTACTATTAGTTTTTGTGAATCGTTCGAGATGAAGCTTCATATTCATCTCCGTTCGTAGTGACGCCTTATGAGATTTGACAATCAAAATCGGTAATAACTTGTAGTCCTGCCCCCTTGTGGGGCATTGTTGCTGCCGCGAATTTCGTGACTTCGACAGCCGCCCACAAGGGGCGGGGACTACGAAAGATTACCGAACTTGAATGTCAAAGTTCATTAGGCGTCATCTTTGCGTGTGGCCGTAACGCCTAAAGTCGTTATGACGAACTTGCTCTTATTGGCGGTGCAACCATTCCACGGTTTCACGCCAGAGCGTATGCTGAACGGTTTTGCGAAAAAATCCG
>CAYUVM010000825.1:0-2205 GCA_964447935.1 uncultured Cytophagia bacterium
TGCTCGGCACCTATGTGCTCTCGGCCGGTTATTACGATGCGTACTATCGCTGCGCGCAAAAAGTCCGCACGCTCATCCGCCGGGCTTTCGAACAGGCTTTCACCGAATGCGACGTTCTGCTTGCCCCGACGACGCCAACCACCGCGTTCAAATTGGGCGCGAAAACCGCCGATCCGCTTGAAATGTATCTGGCCGATATTTTCACAGTGTCAAGCAATCTCGCGGGCATTCCGGCGCTGTCGCTTCCTGCCGGCGTCGATGCGACCGGCCTGCCCATCGGCCTGCAAATCATCGGCAAGGCGTTTGACGAAAAAAGTATTTTGCAGGTGGCGCATTTTCTTGAATCCAATTCCAGATAAACCAGGAAACGAAACGATGATTGGTTTTCCGAATATTTCCCGCGCCATTGGCTTGTTGGCGCTGGTTTTTGCCATCCAACTCGCTTTGGCCATTCCCCTCGCGTTTGTGGCGTTGGCCTCGTCGATGAAAGTATTTGAGAATCCGTTAACCGTGGCCTTTTTTAATACGATTTCAATTGGTTGCGTTTTATGGATTGGCCTCAAATTGGCGAAAGCCTCTTTCCGTGAAGTGTTTCCATTTAAACCGATACGCTGGGTTTTGCTCATCCCCATGACTTTTACCGTCGTTGGCATGGGCATTTTGTTGTCGGAAGCCGACAATCTGCTACGGAGCTTTTGGCCTATTCCGGAATGGCTGGAGAAAATGCTGCAGAGCTTCTTTGGTGAATCACAAAATCTCTGGAGTTCAATTTTCACGCTTGTGATCGTTGCCGCCGTGACTGAGGAATTATTGTTTCGAGGCCTGATTTTGCGCGGTTTTTTACAAAACTATTCCGCGCGTACGGCGATTGTTGTTTCGGCGCTGCTGTTTGGCGCGTTTCATTTGAACCCGTGGCAATTCACCGGGGCGGTGGTTTTGGGCGGCGTCTTTGCCTGGTGGTTTGTGCGAACGCGCTCGTTGCTCCCGTGCCTTTTCGGCCATGCGCTGAATAACGGCCTGCCGTTAATCGCAATGGCGATTCCATTTTTGAAGGAAAGCGGTTTTGTCTCAGATGGCACCGGCCCGGTAAAATTTCAATCGTTATGGTTGGACGGCCTCGGCTTGCTACTGGCTGCTGCCGGATTGTGGTGGACGGCGCAAGAGTTTGCGAAGAATCCCGCGCCGTTCATAACCGCTTCCCCGACTATCGCTTCGACAGAAATTTCACCCAACGGCAGCGCCCAAAAGGAAAATTTTAATGCAATATGAGCCTGTCATCGGCCTAGAAGTTCACGCGCAGCTTTTGGTCGATGCAAAAATTTTCTGCCGTTGCGGCACCGTCTTCGGCGCGCCGCAAAATTCACAGGTGTGCCCCATCTGCCTCGGCCTGCCCGGTGTCTTGCCGGTGCTGAATCGCAAGGCCGTCGAATTCGCCATCAAAATGGGACTGGCTACCAACTGCCGCATTGCCGAGCATTCCATTTTTGCGCGCAAAAATTATTTTTATCCCGACCTGCCGAAAGGCTATCAAATTTCCCAATACGAAGAGCCGCTGTGTGAAAACGGCTGGGTGGAAATTGAAATGGAAAACGGTGCCTTGAAGCGCATCGGTTTGACGCGCATTCATCTCGAAGAAGACGCCGGCAAATCCGTTCATGCCGAAGAATACGTTTCCGACAACGAAACGCTGATCGACGTCAATCGCTGCGGTACACCGTTGATCGAGATCGTGAGTGAACCGGACATTCGCTCGCCCCGCGAGGCGTATTTGTATCTCACTCGCCTGCGCCAACTGGTGCGCTATCTGGGCATCTGTGACGGCAACATGGAAGAAGGCAGCTTGCGCTGCGATGCAAATATTTCGATCCGGCCCGCCGGCGCCGAAAAATTCGGCACCAAAACCGAATTAAAAAACATGAACTCGTTTCGCAATGTCGAAAAAGCGATCGAGTTTGAAATCAACCGGCAGATGCAACTGTTGGAATCCGGCGGCCAGGTGGTGCAGCAAACGATGTTGTGGGATGCGAATAATGGCAAAGTGCTGCCGATGCGCTCGAAAGAGCAGGCCCACGATTACCGCTATTTTCCGGAACCGGATTTAACGCCGTTGCGTATCGACACGAAATGGCGGGATGAAATGCAGCGCGCACTTCCCGAGTTGCCGATGGCGCGGCGCAACCGTTTCATCGAGCAATATGGCCTGCC
>CAYUVM010000826.1:0-2201 GCA_964447935.1 uncultured Cytophagia bacterium
CGGTATCGACAAGCGCTTGCTGCCGGCGGCGAGCGCCAAGGATCGTCGCGACCACGGCATAAGCCGCGCAACCAAGCGCGATGATCAGAAAGATCGGTCCGAATTGAGTCATGGGATACTATTTTCCAAAATATTAATGTGAACATTCATTGCTGTTAGCCAAGACCGTTGTCAAAGCTTCACGACGCCGTCTGCGCTGCTTGCATCTCGCCGGCTTCACCCTCATACTTGCTGGCGCATTTCGTCATGATGTTAGTCGCTTCGAAGCGGCCATTGGCATATTTGCCTTCGAGTAAAACGCCTACGCCCTCTTTGAAGGTGTCGGGAATGATGCCATGGTAAGTCACCGGCATCGTGTTGCCGAGTTCGTCGATGGTAAACGTCATCGATAACCCGTCATCGGCGCGCTGCACCGAGCCTTCAATCACTTTGCCGCTAACCCGGAAGCTCCGGCCTTCGGCGCTGACGCCGAGCGCTTGCAGTTCGTCGACCTTTTGATAATAAGCAACGGTGGTATCGTCGAAGCCGCTCATAATCAAATAGCCCATAACGCCAACGACTGCCGTAAAAACAAAAAAGATGGTTGTTCTTCTGTTGAACATAATAGCACCTCGTGCAAAATATGATCTTTAATAAACGTCTTTAACTAAAATGAAATTCGAATCACCAATTCTGTTGCCTCCTCTGCAACTTGATTGGCTAAAAGATTCCACAAACAGCTTCACGCAAGAGTTGTACCAACTCACGCATACGATGTCGCGCGTGTTTCGCGAATAACCGTAACTTTGATCTGGCCGGGATACTCCAGTTCCTGTTGAATCTTTTTCGCAATATCGGAAGCCAGCAAATCCGCTTCGGCATCGCCGATCTTTTCGGGCTGCACCATCACGCGAATCTCGCGGCCGGCAGAAATCGCATACGCTTTGGAAACGAATTCAAATCCGTCAGCTACTTTTTCGAGCTTGTCGATGCGCTTGACGTAGCCGTCCAATGTATCACGGCGCGCGCCGGGCCGCGAACCGGAAATGGCATCCGCCGCGCTCACCAACAACGAAATCAAATTATCCGCCGGTATATCCTCATGATGCGAACCAATCGCATTGATGACCACCGGATCTTCATTGTATTTTTTTGCCAATTCCATGCCGAGCTGTGTGTGCGTGCCTTCCTGATTCTGGCTGATCGCCTTGCCGATATCGTGCATCAACGCCGCGCGTTTCGCCAGTTTCACGTCAAGCTTCAATTCCGCGGCCATCATGCCGCACACATGCGCGACTTCCTGCGAATGCGCCAGCACGTTTTGGCCATAGCTGGTGCGATAGTAAAGCCGGCCCAGCGTCCGAATCAAATCCGGATGCACCTTGCCGATGCCGACATTGGCTATGGCCTCGTTGCCGGCGCGCCAGATGCTTTTATCCACTTCCTGCTCGGCTTGCGCCACAATTTCGTCGATGCGCTGCGGGTGAATTTTGCCGTTGTTAATCAACTTTTCAAGCGAGAGCCGCGCCACTTCGCGGCGCACCGGATCAAACGCCGAGAGCACCACGGCTTCCGGCGTGTCGTCGACAATCACCTTCACGCCCGTCGCCTGCTCAAAAGCCTTGATGTTGCGGCCTTCGCGTCCGATAATGCGGCCCTTCACCTCTTCGGAAGGCAGCGGCACCACCGACACCGAAGTTTCCGAAGCATGTTCCGAAGCAATGCTCTCGATCGTCATCGTGAGAATGCGTTTCGCCTCGCGCGTCGCATTCGTCTTCGCTTCATCAACGATGGTTTTATAAAGATCGGCGGCTTCCTTATTAAAATCGCGCCGCAGATTTTCAAAGAGCTGCTGTTTCGCTTCTTCTATAGAGAGCTGGGAAATACGCGACAGTTCGGTCTGCTGTTGCTTGATCAGCCGCGCCGCTTCTTCGTCTTTAAGACGTAACGTTTCGCGCTGTGCGTTGGTTTCACTTTCTTTTTGGTTGGCGAGGCTTTCGCGCTGCTTTAAAGCGTCTTCGCGGCGGTTGAGCTTTTTATCGCGTTCTTCCGCGCGCCCCTCGCTCTCCTCGATTTTGCGGAGGCGCTGTTTAAATTGGTTTTCCTGCTCGTCGCGGTGACGAAACCACTCTTCCTTGGCTTTAACAATGATCTGATTCTTTTGCCGGTCGGATTCTTTTTTCGCCTGCTCTAAAATATCGGCTGCCGTGCCCTGGGCTTTG
>CAYUVM010000827.1:0-2195 GCA_964447935.1 uncultured Cytophagia bacterium
GGAATCTTTTTTGAATTCAAGATAATTGCTGGCAGGCAACGAGATTCTTGCAGAATGACAATGCCAGTGGATGCGCAATTTAAAAATTTTATGAACGACAAACTACAAATTCTCATTGTCGAAGATAACGCCACCATGCGCGAGGGACTCGAACTGGTCGTGCGTCGCCTCGGCCACGAGGTGGAACCCTTCGACAGCGCTGAAGCAGCACTGGCAGCGCTCAAAGTTAGACCGGCGGATTTGATCGTCTCCGATTACCGTCTGCCCGGCATCGACGGTTTGGTGTTTTTAGAAAAAATAAAATCTTTGCAACCGGCCTGCGAAGTCATCGTCATTACGGCTTTCGGCTCGGTTGATCTGGCCGTGCAAGCCATGCAAAAGGGTGCGGCGGATTTTATCACCAAGCCGTTTTCGCCGGATGAATTGACGGTCAAATTAGAACGGCTTGCCGAGCGCTTGCGCCAGCGGCGGGAATTGGAAAATTTGCAAGCGCAGAATCTTTATCTGCGCGAAGCTGAAGAGCGCCAGTTTAATTTCGGCGAGATTATCGGCCAATCCGCGCCGATGCAGGACGTATTTCGCATGTTGCAAAAAGTTGCGCCGACCGATTCGAGTGTCATTATTTACGGCGAAAGCGGCACCGGCAAGGAACTGATTGCGCGCGCTATTCACAAAAACAGCAACCGCGCCGACGGCCCGTTTATACGCGTCAACTGCGGCGCTTTAACGGAAACCTTGTTGGAATCAGAATTGTTCGGCCACGAAAAAGGCGCTTTCACCGGCGCGGTGAAACGCAAGCTCGGACGCTTCGAATTGGCGCACCACGGCAGCATTTTTCTCGATGAAATTGGCGATATTTCACCGGCGCTACAAATCAAACTGCTGCGCATTTTGCAGGAAAAAGAATTCGAACGCGTTGGCGGTGAAGAAACCGTCCGTATCGACGTCCGCGTGATCGCCGCGACGCATCGCAATTTAAAAGAGGAAGTGGCCGCCGGAAAATTTCGCGAAGATTTGTATTATCGCTTGCACATTGTGCCGATCAACTTGCCGCCGCTGCGCCAGCGCCTCGAGGATTTGCCGGTGCTCGCCCAACATTTTCTCCAACATCTCGGCGGAGAATTGCGCAAGCCCAACTTGCAAATCGAGCCGGCGGCTTTGGAACGGATGAAAACCTATCACTGGCCCGGCAACGTTCGCGAATTGGAAAACATTCTCGAGCGCGCCGCCGTGCTCTGCGAGAACGCACGCATTGGCGTTGCTGACTTGCCGCCGCTGGTAAAAGACCGCGCCGCCGTGTTCCAATTGCCCAGCGAGAATTTAGATTTGAATCAAACGTTGGAAGAAGTCGAGCGCGCCCTCATCGAACGCGCCATGTCTCGCGCCCACGGCGTGAAAGCCGAAGCCGCGCGGCTGTTGGGCATCAAAGCGACGACGCTGTTGTATAAATTGGAGAAATATAACATGATGCCGCAACAACTTTCATAAGCGCAAAGTTTTTTAAACCACCAAGGCACCAAGAAAAAGCCTGGCTTCGTGCCTTGGGGTCTTGGTGGTTATCTTTGATCACACTGTTTTCATTTGCAATTCAAACTCGCTTACCTTAAATTGAGTTGGTGATATTTTCATGGTGAATATGGCCAACCCAATTGCTCCAATAACTCCCAAAATTTTTATCAGCCACGCTTGGGAAGATAAAATCTTCGTGCGCCGTTTGGAAGCGGAATTAAAATCTGCTGGCGCGGAAGTGTGGGTCGATCACAGCGACTTGCAGGGCGGCGATAATTTGCCCAAACGCATCAGCGACGCGTTAACGTGGTGCGACACCGTGTTGTTCGTTTGGTCGGAGGCCGCGAGCCAATCGCATTGGGTTGAACTGGAGTGGACGAACGCGCTGTCGCTGCGCAAAACGATCATTCCGTGTGTGGTGAGCAAAACGCCGCTGCCCGCGCTGCTTGCGAATGTTTTGTATGTTGATTGCCGCGATTTTGCAAAAGGCTTCGCGCAACTGCAGCAAGCGTTGCATCTCGATCCGTCTGCAACCAAGCCCGAGCCGGCTCCCGCTTCCACCACAAAAGATCGCCGCATCGACGCCGCGGTTCCCAGCGCCGCAGAACTTGGCCGGGCGATTGATCTGCGCGTGCAAGTGCGCTTTCCGGATTCGCCGCGGCTTGGCCTCGAAGATTGGCCGGCGA
>CAYUVM010000828.1:0-2194 GCA_964447935.1 uncultured Cytophagia bacterium
TCTTGCCGAGATTGCCAAAATCTGGCGCGCCGGTTGTATCATTCGCGCCAAATTGCTCAATGATATCACCAACGCGTATCGCCGCAATCCGAATTTGTCAAATTTGTTGATCGATGCCGAATTTCAAAAAGCAATCACTGCGCGGCAGGAGGCATGGCGCTTCGCCTTGAAAACTGCCATCGAGTTGGGCGTGCCGATGCCGGCCATGAGTGCGTCATTGGCGTATTACGATTCTTATCGTTGCGCCAGCCTGCCAGCGAACTTGATTCAAGCCCAGCGCGATTACTTCGGCGCGCACACGTTTGAGCGTATTGATACGGCGGGTATTTTTCATGCGACTTGGGAGTAAGCGTAAATCTAAATTGCAAATATTCTCGCTCATGAATCTCGAACTTCGCATTTTCCCAAGCTCCGCAGTTTTGAGTCGCGCTGCCGCCGAAGCCTTTACGCAAATAGCCCAGAAAGCGATTGCAGAAAAAGGCCACTTCATTGTTGCCCTCGCCGGCGGCAACACGCCTCGCGCGATTTACCAATTATTGGCCGCCGATTACCGCAAGCAAATCGACTGGTCGCGGCTGCATTTCTTTTGGGGCGATGAACGCTACGTGCCGAGCCACGATCCTGGCAGCAATTACCGTATGGCACGCGAGGCGTTGCTCGATCATATTCCGGTTCTCCCCGCAAATATTCATCGCATGCCCACAGAATTGATGCAACCCGAAGCCGCAGCGCAAGACTATGAAAAGACGCTGCGAGATTTCTGGCCGGATTCAATACCTCGTTTCGATTTAATTCAGTTGGGATTAGGCCCCGATGGGCATATCCTTTCGCTGTTTCCCAATTCGTCGCTGCTTCGTGAAGAAAATCGTCTCGTTGCTGTGGTAACGGACAGCCCCAAACCACCGCCGACTCGGCTCACGTTGACATTGCCGGTGATCAATCATGCCGCACAAATTCATTTCTTCGTCACCGGCGCGGAAAAGGCGGAAGCGCTGCGAGCAACTCTCGAAGGTGAGCGTGATTGGCAAAAATTTCCGGCGCAAGTCGTGAAGCCGATTACCGGGAAAGTAATTTGGTGGGTAGATAAGGAGGCGGCAGAGCGGCTGCAAAAATCTTAATGCGCTTTAGTACAACTTTTTTAAATTGGCATTTCTAAAATAGTGCTGCACAATTTCCTCAGCTTTGTATCCCCGCGTCGCCATCACTGCCGCACCGATTTGGCATAAACCCACGCCGTGACCCCAACCGGCGCCGTGCAAGATAAATTTAATTGGAATACCCTTCGCATCGCGTTCGGCCCGAACGACAAATGCGGAAGAATACAAATGGCTCTTCGACAGCCAGCGGCGAATCTCCAATTCTTTTCCGACCACCATACTTTTTTCCGAGCCAACAATTTTTAATTTGATGATTCTGCCGGAAGGCCCGCGTTGCAGCGGTACGAGATCGAGCAAAGTGCCAAATTTAATTCCGGATTTGGCGGCGAGAATCGCTTCTAATTCTTCACGCGAATAGTCAACCTTCCATCGGAAAAAATCCGTCGTTTCCTGATCGAACGAGGGCAGAATTTGCCGCAAAATATTGCCATCGGTAGTGTTGCAATAAGCCGCCGGCGAGGAAAGAATCCATTGCTCGGCTTGCGCTTCGTTGCGAATCACCGAATGCAGAACAGTTGCATCGGCGATCGGTTGGAGATAAGGAATTTTTGTGTCTTCCCACGCATGCTCAAACGCCTCGCTGACGCCGCCGCAGGATTTGGAAAAGCGCGCATCGCAGATTTCATTTTCATAAACCAAAAAAACGCCGCGCGTTTCCTCCACTGCCTGCGCCGCCGCGGCAGAAATAATTTTGGAAACGCCTTGATAACGCTGGCAATGATCGTCGGCGCACACTTGAAAGTCGCGATGATCTTCACGGTCGTACCAACGGATAATTTCATTTTCGGTTTCGCGCGAACGCTGCGCCGGCACGTCGATATTCTTGAATTTCTTTTGTCGCTCCAGCATCGCCACGAGCCAACTGCGTGAGGTGATCGCGTGCGCTTTGAGCAATTCCATCGGCGCTGCGGCGCTCATTTCGGAGGAGATAACGCTTTTCAAATATTGCTCAACCGCAATTTCGTTGATCGCGGTAATCGTGCCGCCCTCACCCGGCATAAAACTCATCGCGCCTTCGAAGGTTTGGTTTTCTTTCC
>CAYUVM010000829.1:0-2187 GCA_964447935.1 uncultured Cytophagia bacterium
TCTGCCTTATCTCACCGACGCGCTGGAATATGGCAACAAAGCGTTGCGTCTGCAAGCCGCCGAGGCCCTTGGCCGTTTAGGTCATCAGAAAGCCCTGCCGAGTTTATACAAAGCGTTAAATGACCCCAGCGACGCCGTGCGCGCCGCCGCGAATCAATCCATCGCCAAAATTAAAGCGCAAGGCACGACTGGATGAAGCGAGTGTTCAGTAACGAGTAATCAGACAAAACCGGTTGACTTCAGACTTTCGACCTCAACCATTATTTCAAAATCGTCAGGCGGCGCGTCAACACCTGCCCTTCAAATTTTAGCCGATAATAATAGATTCCCGACGGAAAATCGTACGCATAAAAATTAACTTCCTGCCGGCCGGCGGGGCGGAACTCATTCAGCAGCGTTGCCACCTCCTGGCCCAAGCCGTCGTAAATCATCAATTGCGCCATTCCCGGTTTCGGCAACTCAAAAAGAATTGTCGTCGTCGGATTGAAGGGGTTCGGATAATTCTGATATAATGCAAACGTTGACGGCGCCGTCGGCTTGCCGTCCACGCCCGTGGTTTCGATCGTTTTAAAGCGCCAAGACACCGACCAACTACTCTCCCCGGCGCGGTTTTTCGCGCGTACCCGCCAGAAATAAAATTTATTAACTTCAAGTTGCGCCACTTTAAATGTCGTATCGGCAATATCACCGGTATCGTAAACGAGCGCACTCGCCTCAAACAACGAATTAGTGGCGATTTGCATTTGATACGTGCTCGCTCCGCTGGCCGAGCGCCAGACCAACGTGGGGTCAAGCAACACCTCGCGAACATTATTCAGCGGCGCCACTTGTGTTGTCGCCACCGGGAAGCCCGTGGTGAAATACCCTTTAGGCGAAAATGCGCTTACGCCGCCGGCGTTGCTCGCCTGCACGCGCCAATAATAAGTCACCTGACCATCCAATCCATTGATCACTTTGAACGTGTCAACGAGTCCAGTCTCATTTACGAGCAAAGCCGCAAACGTTGAATCACGCGCCACCTGCAATTGATAAAATGCGGCATCGCGCGGATAATTCCACCGCAACGTGACGCCGCCACTGCCGACAATCGCACCGTTCGCCGGAGTGGCAAGCACCGCCATTGCCGGTGGTGCAACCATAATCGCCGTTGTTGGCAGGCTTTCATTAGAATTACGGTCGAGCGCGGTGACGGCATAATAAACCGGCGTATTCGACGCCGGCGTTTTGGGGAAAATAAAATTCAACCCGGCAATCGCCGCGATCTTACTCGGATCGTCGAGGTCATTTTGCTGCACCACAGGGCTATTTAAACGATAAACGACATAACGAAATGCAGTATCGCCGTCGGCGGCCTTGGCCGGCGCGTCCCAGCGCAAACCGGCGGCGCCGGCGATGCGCTCGTAGCGCAAATTCCGTGGCGCGTTGGGCGGCACTCTCTCTTTCCATGCCATCACCGGCGATAGCGCCGGATAGCGATAAAGATTTGCCTTCAAACTGTCGGTTATGCCTTTGGGGTTTTCACGAAAATTCAACGCGCGAAAAAACACGCTGCCGAAAACACCCAATGTGCTGCGGTTCAACCGAATCTGGCGTGGAATTTCATTTGCATTCCACGCCGTCATCCGATACGCGGCCTGTCCGGGATAAAGATGGCGATCGTTAATCTGCGACGCCCACCACGGCATGAGCCGGCCATAATCCTGCCCGCCGCCGAAAGGCCAATAAAGTTGCGGTGTCAGATAATCAATCGTCTTTTGCTGCAGCCACGCCAGTGCGTCGCAATAGATCGTGCTGTACGCATCCAGCCCGACAATGCCGGTTGGCACGTTGTTTTTCCAAATGCCGAACGGGCTAATGCCGAATTTCACAAACGGCTTGACGACTTGAATGCTGTCGTGAATCATTTTGACCAACAAATTCACATTGTCACGCCGCCAGTCACCGCGATTGGTGAAGCCGCGCGAGTAATTCGCAAACGTTGCGTTGTCTTCGGTGGTAATTTGATTCGGCGGGTAGGAATAAAAGTAATCATCAAAATGCACGCCGTCGACATCATAGCGGTTGACGACATCCATAATGACGCTGGTGACATAACTGCGGACTTGCGGCAATCCGGGATCAAGCACTTTGAGATTGGCGTTGCGAATAATCCAATCCGGATGCACCACAGAAACATGATTGGAAGCA
>CAYUVM010000830.1:0-2181 GCA_964447935.1 uncultured Cytophagia bacterium
GGTCAAATATCGTTATAAAGAAGGCCGCCGCGCCTCGTACACCCACGGCAACACGACGCTCGAAATCGTCTGGACCACCGCAACCTTTGCGGCGATGCTGATTTTGGCGCTGGTGAGCAAGCCGCTGTGGGGGCGCATCAAACAGCAGACGCCGATGACGCAAAACCTGATGACCGTGCAAGTGACGGCGAAGCAATTCAACTGGGAGATTCTTTATCCGGGACCGGACGGCGAGTTTGACACGGCGGCGGATTCGGCGGCGGGCACGCTCGACGATTACCAGGTCGACAACGATCTGCACGTGCCGGTCAACACCGTCGTGCGCGTGATTTTGAAATCGAAAGACGTGATTCACAGTTTCTTCATCCCGCAGGCGCGCATCAAACAAGACGCGGTGCCGGGCCACGTTATCTCCGCGTGGTTTGAAATTACCACGCCGGGCAAATATGAAATCCCCTGCGCCGAGTTGTGCGGCTTTGGCCATTCCGGCATGCTCGGCCAGCTTTATGCGGACACGCCGGAACAATTCGAAGCGTGGAAAAATGAAAAGTGGCCGCCAATGTCTGCAGTGCCGGCGGACAGCGCAAATGTCGAAGCTCCTCAACAATAATAAAATATAAAGCAAATCAAGAGGCGGAAGGAAAGCAATGAGCGGAACTGCAACCAAACATCATGATGCCCACGCGCATCCAAGTTTCTGGTCAAAGTATGTTTTTTCGCTCGATCACAAAATGATCGGCAAGCAATTTTTAATTCTCGGCCTGCTGATGCTGTTGGTCGGCGGCGGCCTCGCGTTATTGATTCGTTGGCAACTCGCCTATCCCGAACAGCCGCTGCCGCTGATCGGCGCATCGAAGCAATTCGTTGAAACCGGCGAACCAGACTCGACCTCATCATGGGATAAAACGTGGGCCGAGTGGCTCGCGAAAGAAGAGAAAGATCAGAATTGGCTGACGAAAAACATGCCGACCGGCGTCATCACTCCGGCGTTCTATAACTCCGTGTTCACGATGCACGCGACGATCATGATTTTCTTTGTCGTCATGCCGATTCTCGTTGGCTGTTTCGGTAACTTCCTCATCCCGTTGATGATCGGCACGCGCGATATGGCGTTTCCCGTGTTGAACATGCTGTCTTTTTGGGTGGCGGTGATCGCGGGTATTGTGATGATCGCAGGCTTTGTCGTGCCGGGCGGACACGCCGCCGCGGGCTGGACATCGTACGCGCCGCTTTCATCCGATCCGGTTTGGACGGGCGTGGATTGGGGCCAAAATTTGTGGTGTATCAGTTTGCTGATCCTCGGTATTTCTTCGCTGATGGGGTCGATCAATTATATTACGACAATCATCAATATGCGCGCGCCGGGCATGACGCTCTTCCGGATGCCGCTGGTGATCTGGTCGTTGTTCATTGTCGCGATTTTATTGCTCCTCGCGCTGCCGGTGTTAACCGCGGCACTCGCGCTGCTGTTGTTTGATCGCATGGCCGGCACGCATTTCTTCAACCCGGTGGGCGGCGGTGAAGTGCTGCTGTGGCAGCATCTGTTCTGGTTTTTCGGCCATCCGGAAGTGTACATTTTGATTCTGCCGGGCATGGGCATCGCTTCAGAAATGTTGCCGGTGTTTAGCCGCAAGCCGATCTTCGGCTATAAAGCAATGGTGTGGGCGATGATCGCCATTGCATTTCTCGGCTGGATCGTGTGGGGCCATCACATGTTCCAAAGCGGCATGAATCCCAATCTCGGTCTCACCTTCATGGTATCGACGATGTTGATCGCGGTGCCGTCGGCGATCAAAACGTTTAATTGGCTCGGCACCTTGTGGGGCGGCAACATCCGTTTCACCACGCCAATGCTGCATTCGCTCGCGTTCGTCTCGATGTTCGTGATCGGCGGCCTTTCGGGGATTTACATGGCTTCGTCGCCGGTGGATATCTTCATTCACGACACTTATTTTATCGTGGCGCATATTCACTACGTCGTATTCGGCGGCAGTGTGTTCGCGATTTTCGGCGGCATCGTCTTCTGGTTTCCCAAAATGTTCGGGCGCATGATGAACGAGAAGCTGAATAAGATTCACTTCTGGCTGACGTTTCTCGCGTTCAACGGCACATTTTTTCCGATGCATATTCTCGGCGTCGGCGGCCACATGCGGCGCATTTACAACCCGATGCAATATGAGT
>CAYUVM010000831.1:0-2174 GCA_964447935.1 uncultured Cytophagia bacterium
TCGGAGTAGGCCGCGATCGCGTTGCCGTAATCTTTGGTATTGTCGGTGTTGATCTCGGCAATCGCCCACAGCGCGTCCACCGTTCTTGCGCTGTCGGTGCTGGTTTCCACAAAGCGGCGATAATTTGCAATCGCGCCGCCAAAATCCTTAAGCTTCTCTTTTTTAATTTCGCCCATTTTAAAAATCGCCAGCGTCGCATACTCGCTTGTGGGACTCTTACTCACGAGATCGTTGAGCGCGTCAATCGCCATTTTGTGTTCGCCCAATTCTTTCGAGAGCATCACGCCACGGCTGTAGCGCGCGTAAGGCAGCAACGGGCTTTCCGCACAACAATATTCCAAACGTAAATAACATGCTTCCGCTTCGTGTTTTTCGCCGTTTTTCGCATACAGCTCGGCCATCATTTGAATGGTGGTGTCTTGCCGGGTCGCTTCCGGAAACAGAATCAAAAATTTCCTCGCATCATCCACCACCACGCCATAAACGTCGGCATACTCCACTCCCTTCACCGCCAGCAAATACTCGAAATACCGGTCTGCCGGCGTCTGGCCTTTCGGGGTTGTCTCTACCAGCGCCAGCAACTTGGCGCGCTGCTCTTTGAATGCGCCTTCCTCCGTAATCATTTTACGCGCGGCCGATGCGGCTTCCTGTTGCCAATTCGAGCCGGGATAAAGATAAATCGTTTTCAGAAAAGCCGCAACGGCTTGCGGTTTATTGCCTTTTTCCTGATAAACTTTAGCGATCAAAAATTGCGCCTCGGGCGTTTTTTCACTGGCGGGAAAGTTGACGATATACTGATTCAACTCGGCCAGCAGAAAGCTGTGCAAATTTTTATTATGCCGATTAAAAATCTCCTGCAAATATACAAAAAGTTTATCCGGATTTTCGCGGGCGCCGCTGATTGCGGCCACCAAAAACAAACTGCAAAACAAAACCCACCGGCGCCAGAGTTGAATCCTCAACATGATTTCTCCTTAAAATTTTAATGCGTCAATGCTTTGTATTGCCCCCATTTTGCATTGCAAAATACAAACCACCGCTCAAATTATTTTTCGCAACTGTGAAAAGTATCGCGACTCAAACCACCATTTGCTTCGCGACGAGTCTCTGGGATGGCCGCATAATTCATTTCCACAAACGCCGCAGCGCGTTCATCGGCAAAGATTAAATCATTCCTGCCCTGTGGCTTTTGCCTACGCCGTTTTCGTCCAGCCCCAAATCGTCGAACTCGGAGGTACGTCAAAAGCCAGCGGCCGATCATCAGACACCACTCACACGCGGCAAAAAAAAAAAGCGCAACTTCAACCAATGCGTTTGCCGCTATGGATGGGGTTTCGCTTCTCAATGATCAATGCCAATCTCTTGTCTGTCAAGTTCTGAACAACGGGCTTTGCCGATCTACCAGAAAGCCCATCAAAGCCTAATCAAATAATACAAAAAAGAAACACCATGATCAAGAAAAATTTTGCGGGCTGCATGCTGCGCAGCTCGTATGGGCGCCCCGTGAAAATTGTTTTTAGCCTTGCATCCGGCGGAAATCTTCACTACCTTATTAGCATTATGTGTCAACTATTCTGTTTTAAAATCAGCCAGTCCGCCTTTGGTTATTTAGCCGCCGTTCTGGGTGCCACCAGCATTTTATTTGCTTGTCATCGTGAGCCGGCGCAAAAGCAGTCAAACATGAACGCTCCGGCTTCGACAGAAGTGCTTATCAAGTTCAAACCGGGCGTGCCTGCCGATTCGGTGCAGGCGCTGACCGCGCGCCTGGGTTTGGAACATGTTCGCGATTTGCCAGCGATCGGCGTGCGGGTTTTCCGGACCTCACCGCGCATCTCCGTGGCGCAAGTGCTGCGGGCTTGTCAATCGGATTCCTGTGTGGAATACGCCGAGCCTAACAGCACGGTAAAAATTCCAGAACAAAACTAAACTCCTTAACGCTTTATAGCCGCTGTTAGTTCTCGCGGCAAAGGCTGACACGCCTATCCTGATAGCGTGCAGGAATTTTATTTTTGTCGAACGATGCCGACAACCGCGGCCCTTGGTCTAAATTGGGGCGCTGCGAAAATTTCGCCTCGTTACAGTGCAAGCATCATTTTTTTGCTTTATAAATTAACTACACCATTTCAAACAATCTGAGGATGAAGATCATGAAAAGTCGATGGACTATCGTGGCC
>CAYUVM010000832.1:0-2173 GCA_964447935.1 uncultured Cytophagia bacterium
GTGCTTGCCGCAGGTGGCTCTTTTCATCTCTCGCTTCCACTCTTTAGCCGGTAAGGTGTAGTGTTTAAAAAACTAGAGTATCTTGTAACTCAAGCCAGCTCGCATGGGCCTTTAGCTCAGTTGGTTAGAGCATTCCTCTGATAAGGGAAAGGTCTCTGGTTCAAGTCCAGAAAGGCCCACTCGGAAATTGTGATTTTGGATTTTCGATTTGTGATTTGAAATCGGGTCCCGCGAAATCTGAAATCAAAAATCTGAAACCAGAAATTTTTCGCGGGGCCTTAGTTTAGCTGGGAGAACGCTTCCTTTGCAAGGAAGAGGTCAGGGGTTCGAATCCCCTAGGCTCCACTGCTTGACAACTCAAGATTCGCGCGCTATACTCTGCGTTGAGGTGATCGAAAACCATTTCATGCTGATTGCAAATCAAACCCGAACTTTATAAATCTTTTCTGGACATAACCCATCGACGTTCAATCGGTCTGCGCGGTATGCCAGCCCGATTTTTTTGTCTCTCGCGATTGAACTTTGATGATTGATCATTTGTGAAAATGTAACTGATCAATCACCAGCGCTCAATTGAGCAATGGAAATTGCACTTTACCAACAGAAGAAGAGATACGATGAATCACTCAGGAGACATCGTATCAATAACGTGAATGGTAATCTTTAACACGCGCCGCTGGCGAACGATGTGCGAACATGGTTCGACCGGTAGGCACGTCGGATTGACAACAGAGCAATCCCGAGAATAAGATCATAAGGGCACAGGGTGGATGCCTTGGCGCCAAGAGCCGAAGAAGGACGCGGTAGACTGCGAAAAGCCATGGGGAGTCGTCTGCAGACATCATAGCCATGGATTTCCGAATGGGGAAACCCGCCGGAGCGAACCTCCGGCATCGTCAAGATGAATCTATAGTTTTGGCGAAGGGCACTGGGAGAACCGAAACATCCAAGTAACCCGAGGAGTAGAAAAGATTCCGCTAGTAGTGGCGAGCGAACGCGGAGCAGCCCAAACCACTTTGTTTACAAGGTGGGGTTAGAGGACGAAGCCGCCGCAAGGCAGCAAGTAAAAAATTGGTTGGTTACTCGAACAGGTCTGGACCGCCTGACCGCAGAGGGTGAGAGTCCCGTAGAGGAAAACGAATCAACTTGCGCTTCGCACCTGAGTAGGACGGGGCACGCTAATCCTGTCTGAAGTTACGGAGTCCACTCCGTAAGGCTAAATACTCTTGGCGACCGATAGTGAACGAGTACCGTGAGGGAAAGGTGAAAAGCACCCCGCCGAGGGGAGTGAAATAGTACCTGAAACCGTGTGCCTACGAGCAGTCCGAGGACTATGGGTGCAAGCGATTGCATCAAAGTCTGAGGGCGTGCCTCTTGAAGAATGACCCAGCGAGTTACTGTGTGTTGCGAGCCTAAGCGAGAGACACGCCGAGGCGCAGCGAAAGCGAGTCCGAAGAGGGCGTCGAGTAGCACGGAGTAGACCCGAAACCTGGTGAGCTACCCATGGGCAGGATGAAGTGGCGGTAACACGCCATGGAAGACCGAACGCACAAATGTTGCAAAATTTGGCGATGACCTGTGGGTAGGTGGTGAAATGCCTAACGAACCGGGAGATAGCTGGTTCTCCTCGAAATAGCTCTAGGGCTAGCCTCACGTCGCATTCGCAAGAATGCACAAATCAACGCAGGTAAAGCACTGGCATGGCTAGGGCGCGTATAGCGTACCAACCCATCTCAAACTCTGAATGGCGTTGAGGAGCGTGGGAGTCGCACAGTGGGGGATGAGCTTCATTGTGGAAAGGGAAACAGCCCAGACCGTCGGTTAAGGTCCTCGAGTGTATGCTAAGTGGGAAACGATGTGAGATTACTTAGACAGCCAGGAGGTTGGCTTAGAAGCAGCCACCCTTTAAAGAGTGCGTAATAGCTCACTGGTCAAGTGTTCTTGTGCGGAAAATATAACGGGGCTCAAGCGTCCCACCGAAACTGCGGATTACGGAGTTGAAAGATACTCCTAATGGTAGAGGAGCGTTGTTAACCTGGGAAGGCGGACGGTGACGACCGCTGGAGGGACAACAAGTGCGAATGCTGGGATGAGTAGCGAGAGCAAGGTGAAAATCCTTGCCGCCGTAAGTCTGAGGGTTCCGCCGCAAGGGTCATCCGCGGCGGGTTAGTCG
>CAYUVM010000833.1:0-2168 GCA_964447935.1 uncultured Cytophagia bacterium
GCAAAGCGATGCTGATCGATATCACGTTATGTGTCGGGTGCGGCTTATGCCGCGATGCGTGTAAACAGACGAATGGTTTGCCGGCGGTAGAAGAAACCAAACTCAACGCCAATGCTTACACCGATGTGCAAGATTGGGACGATAATACTTTTGTGCGGCGCATCTGCATGCATTATGAAAACCCCACTTGTGTTTCCGTTTGCCCGGTGGGGGCCTTCACCAAAACGGCATACGGACCGGTGCTGTATGATGAAGAAAAATGCATCGGTTGCCGTTATTGCATGCAAGCGTGTCCGTTTCAAGTGCCGACGTATACTTGGAACGAAACTTCGCCGCGAGTGCGGAAATGTATCTTCTGTCACGAACGTCTCGCCCAAGGCTTGCCGACCGCCTGCTCTGAAGCCTGTCCAACCGGCGCCACGATTTTCGGCGAACGCGACGAGTTGATTGCCGAAGCGCAAAAACGCCTGCGCGAAAATCCCGATAAATATGTGAATCATATTTACGGAATGCAGGAAGCGGGCGGCACTTCCGTGCTCTTTCTTTCTGCCGTGCCGTTTGAGAAACTCGGCTTTCCCACCAACTTGCCGAACCAACCCTTACCGATGCTCACGTGGAATGCGCTCTCGAAGATTCCCAATATCGTCGTGGTCGGCGGCACTGCGCTGTATGGTCTGTGGTGGATTATCAACCGGCGTGACGAAGTTGGCAAGTTGCATGCGCATTTGAAAGAAATGGAAGAGAGTAACAGTAATAGTGGCGCGAACATGCATCACTAAACTGCTACCGCAACTTTAATCGGACTCATCATGAAAAAAATACTTTCACAAATCACCTTTTGGCGCGCGGTCCTGGTCGTATTGTTCGGACTCGGCCTTTATGCCACGTATGTGCGCTTTGCGCAGGGCCTGGGCGCGGCAACCAATCTCAGTGACCAATTTCCGTGGGGATTGTGGATTGGTTTCGATATTCTCTGCGGCGTGGGCTTGGCTGCCGGCGGCTTTACGCTGTGCGCCATTGTTTACATTTTCAACCTCAAAGATTTTAAGCCGATCGTGCGGCCTGCGGTGTTGACCGCGTTTTTAGGCTACCTGCTGGTCATTTTCGCGCTAATGTTTGACCTCGGCCGGCCATTTCGCATCTGGCATGCCCTCGTCATGTGGAATCCCAATTCCGTGATGTTCGAAGTTGCGTGGTGTGTGATGCTGTACACGACGGTTCTCGCGCTCGAATTTAGTCCGGTGTTATTTGAAGGTCTCGGCTGGATGAAAGCGGTGCGGGTGATGCGTACGATCACGATTCCACTGGTTATCATCGGCGTGCTGCTTTCAACATTGCACCAATCCTCACTCGGCTCATTATATTTGATTGTGCCGGAAAAATTGCACCCGTTATGGTATTCATCTTTATTACCGGCCTTTTTCTATGTTTCGGCCATCGGCGTCGGCTGTGCGATGGTGATTTTTGAGTCTTTCATGAGCAGCCGCGCCTTCAAGCGTCATATCGAAATGCCTCTGCTCTCGCAGCTTGGCCGTGTCATGGTCGTGATTCTGCTGATTTACACCGTCATGAAAATTCAGGACCTGTTCGAGCGGCACGCCTTCGCCGCCGTATTCACGTTAAATCTTGAATCAATTTTATATTGGATCGAAATGGGGCTTGGGGTTTTGTTGCCGATGATATTACTGGCGATTCCCAAAGTCCGGTTGCATCAAACCGGCCTGTTCGTTTCGGCGCTGCTGGTGGTCTTGGGATTTATTCTCAATCGCCTGAATGTGAGCATCACCGGCATGGAAGGCTGGGCAAAAGTCGGGTACTTTCCCTCGTGGATGGAAATTGCGGTGACGGTGATGATCGTGGCGCTCGGCTTCACCGCCTTCGCAGTGGCTGCGCGCTACTTGCCGGTTTTTCCGCAAGCGCAGGATGAGGCGCCAACGATCGAAGCGAACGCCCAGGTTTCATGGGCGGAGTAAATACAGATTGGACAATAAAACTTGAGGTTTTAAAGCGAAGGAGCAAGCTGATATGAAAACAACAAAAACTGATATCGTGCACCCGAGCAACCTTTTTGCCAATGTCATTCGGCAATTCAACAAAGCTGCCGAGCTTATGAAACTTGATGCGAATATCCGCAAAATTTTGGCGATGACGGCGAATGAAATCGTGGT
>CAYUVM010000834.1:0-2162 GCA_964447935.1 uncultured Cytophagia bacterium
GTGTGCTCTTGCGATGTGTTGAGTGTTGGACCTCGTCGTTACTCCGCGACTCTGATTTTTTGTCGCTCGCGTTTTTCTTAATCATGAAATGGATTTCACGCCTTCGCTGATGATTGCATGTATGCCACGCAGAATTGCTCGAGTATCGTTGCCCGTCTTTTTCACCTGCCTGCAAATGGCCGCGGCGGTTTTTGCCGTAGTGCCGCAAAAATCTGATCGCCATTCTCTCAAAGCGCAGTATCGGCATTCCTCACCCGGCGCGCGCGTGCAACTCCAATCACGTCTCGCTGGGCCGGAGGGCATGGCCGCCGCCGATACGCTGGATATTCTCGCCATTCGCGTCGATTTTAGGCGCGACACCCTTTCGCAAACCACCGGCGACGGGCGGTTTTTATTTACGCCGCAAAATGCCAATGTCATTATCGACGCGCCGCCGCACAACCGGGCGTATTTTGAAGCGCAACTGCTCGCGCTGAAAAATTATTATGCCAGTGTCTCGCGCGGCAAACTGGTTTTGCGTTATCAGGTTTTTCCCACGGCAAGCGACGAGGCTTATCATCTCGACCAGCCAATGAATTATTACGCGCCCGGCCGCAATGATCCCAACAACGACAAACGCTTGTCCGAGCTGTTGCAGGATGGTTTCAAAAAAGCTGATGCGGCGGGCGGCATTGATTTTTCCAGATTCGACAGTTTCATACTCTTTCATGCCGGGGTCGGCGAAGATTTTGCTTCGGATCTCGACAACACCCCGAACGATATTGCCAGCGCCTTTTTGACGATTGACGATTTGCGCCAAAACCTCGGCAACGGCAGTGCGAGTTACCAGGGCATCGCCGTGCGCAACGGCAGTTTTTTTATTTCCGACGGCATCATTTTGCCGGAAACGCAAAGCCGCGATATTCCCGGCGCCGGCTTTATTGAATTCGGCTTGCTCGGCACCACGGCATTGATGTTCGGCCATCAAATCGGCCTGCCCAATCTTTTTAACACCGACAACGGCACGCCCGGTGTCGGCTATTTTGGTTTGATGGATCAGGGCAGCAACAATTTTCAGGGCTTGCTGCCGGCGCAACCGGAAGCGTGGTCGAAAGTTTTTCTCGGATGGGAAAAGCCGGTGGTGGTGACGCAGGGCGAAAATCTGGAGGTCGCCGCGGCGCTGCATGCCAATCCCAATAAAATTTATAAAATTCCCATTAGCGACAGCGAATATTTTCTGCTGGAGAATCGCCAACGGGATGTCGATGGCAATCGCATCGCCATCGGCCGCGACGGCAACGGCGTGCGGGTTGAGTTTAAAGAAACCGGTTTCATCGCCGGCCAATCCATCGGCGTCATTACGCAAGTGGACGAGTATGATTTTGGCTTGCCGTATGCGATCGATGAAAATAATCGGGTTCTGGCGGCAAATGGAATATTGATCTGGCATATCGACGAGGACGTGATTCGCCGAAATTACGCCAGCAACCGCGTCAATGCGGATCGCGACCGGCGCGGCATCGATCTCGAAGAAGCCGACGGCGCGCAGGATATCGGCCGCATTTACGGGTTTCTTGATCCCGGTTCCGGCGCCGAAAACGGCATTGCCGAAGATGCGTGGTGGAAGAGCAATCCGGTGATCACCCAGTTTTTGCGCAAAGACAAACCCGTCGAATTTGGCCCAACCACCACGCCGAACACCGCCTCGAACTCCGGCGCGCAAACCGGCATCGTCATCACGAACTTTTCCGAAATTCAGCCGGTGATGACGTTCTCCTTGCGCAATACGTTTTATGTACCAAATTTCCCGCAATACGCCGGCGCGAAACCGAATACGCTGCCGCCGTTGTTGGCCGATCTCACCGGCGATGGCAAGCTTGATATCGTCGTTGCCACTTCCGCCGGAGAAATTTTTGCATGGCAAATGGACGGGCGTAAAATCATCGACAATCTCGACGCCGCCGCGATTGTGCAGCCGAATGGCTTAATCGAAAGCATGCCGAAAGCTACGTTTGCGATTTTGCCCGACTCGCTTTTTGCGCCGCCAGTGCTGGTGGATTTGAACGGCGACCAACGCGCCGACGTTCTCGCTGCGGGCAAAGACGGCAGGCTCCGCGCATGGCGAGCCAGCGACGCCAATCTGGATGGCCGCGCGGATTTGTTGTGGCAATTCGATCTCGGCG
>CAYUVM010000835.1:0-2159 GCA_964447935.1 uncultured Cytophagia bacterium
ATGCCGGCGTTTTCGCATCACCGGCGCGGCGCAAACTGCCTTGTACGCGCCAACCGAGTCCGGGAAGTTTTGCCGAGCCGCCTTCGAGCAGCAACGATCCGGCGCCTTGCAAATTGTTTGAAAACGCATTCAACGAAAGCTCGCCGCCGAGGCCGGGCAACTCACGCAACGGCCGCGGTTCGATGCGAATGACGCCGCCAATCGCGCCGGAACCGTATTGCACGCCGGCGGCGCCTTTCAACACTTCGATGCGCGCAGGTGAAAACGGATCGATCTCGGGCGCGTGCTCGCCGCCCCATTGCTGGCCTTCCTGCGGCACGCCGGCGTTGAGCACGAGTATGCGCTGCGAGTGCAAGCCGCGAATCACCGGCTTCGCAATCGCCGGCCCGGTTTGCAAAACCGTGACGCCTGGAATTTCTTTCAATGTTTCGCCGAGCGTTTGGCCGCGATGTTTTTGCAATTCGGCCTGGGTTAAAATTTCGAGCGCCTGGCTTGCTTCGGTGAGATTTTGCTGAACCTTGCCAGCGTCAACGCTTATCTCACCCAGTTCAATCGGAATCGCTTTCAGATAAAAATCCTGCTTGATATTCATTTCGCCGAGAACGACGACGCGGCGGGTCTCTTCATAACCGAGCAGACGGCAAATCACCGTATAGCGTCCAGCCGCAAGATTGGAAATGTTAAAATTTCCTTTTTCATCGGTGACGTTGCCGCGTTTCAATTCGAGAATGAACACGTTGGCGCCGGGCAAAGGCGTTTTGTTCTCTTTATCAAAAATGCTGCCGTAAATGCGGGCTTTCGCGGCGCTATCTTTTGCCGCGGCAGTTTGATTTAAAAGGCATAACAGCAAACCGGTGACGAGAAAAAATCTGACACAGTTCATAGAGATCAAGGTTATTTATAAATGCCATTCTGAAAGAATCTTTTTCACACAAAGTATCGTGCTGGAAATAAAAAAATTCCTACGGAATGCAGAGAGATTTATCGGCGGCACGCCAAGGCAAATCACGCCATTATTTGCGCAAAGGCGTAAAATGGCCGAAAACTCGACGCGACGACGAGCTAAAACACCACGTTGATTTTATGGAAAACTGAGAAGAATTTTTAGGCAAGGAAAGCGGGAGGGCCGCGATGCAGTGAGAGATCGAAATGCGTGGAGGAGAGGAAAGCAAATTCGCCAACGACAACAAGCACCGGCTGCGCGCTTAAAACTGTGCAGGCAACCGCCGGGGTGATTTCAACGGCAATGGAATTGAGCTGGCAAACAAAACAAACGTGAGCAATTTGCTGGCCGGTGGATTTCTCCGGCTGCGGGCAGCCGGCATCGGCGACGGACGTCTGCGCGTTGCCGGGCGCGGCATGGCGGTGGGTATATTCGGCGACGAACCCCACCAGCAACATGACGGCCACGAGACTGGCTGCCGTGAAGCGTTTGAGATTTTCATGCATGGCAAAACTCCTTCTGTTTACACCACGATGAGTGTGAGTTATCTGAGTATAACGTTGTCGGAGATGCGTTTATTCCCCGGCAACGATTGGAAAGTAAGGAAAAGTATTCTCGTTGTCAAGAACAATTTGGGGGAACAAGAAGTTTTTGAGAAGTATTTAATGCTCCAAATTTTTCTCGCCGGCTTCGATGCGCACCGGCAGGCGATTTTCCGCTGGCGGAATCGGGCAACTGTAACCGCTTTTGCCGTACGCGCAGGAGGGATTGTAAGCGCGATTGAAATCGACGATGTAAAGGTTCTGTTTTTGCTCTTCAAGGTCCAGATAACGGCCGCCGCCGTAACTTTCGCGGCCGCTGGTGGCATCTAAAAACGGAATAAAAAGCAGCTTGGAATATTTCGGTTCCAGATCGAGCAGCTTGTATACTTGCAGGCGATAGGTTTTGCCATGCAGTTGAAAATCAAAATAACCGTAACGCCGCGTTTTTCTCTTTTCGCCATCGCTGGCAATGATATCGAACGTTTCGGGTTTATCGTAATGTATGATGGCGCCGGTGAAGCGAAATTTTTCACTTACTGGAAAATAAGGCAAGCCGGAAAAAGTTTTTTTAACCTTTTCCGGCAAGGGTGAATCTTCGGCCGCGCGAAAGGCTTTGTCCCTTTCCCGGCGTTGCTGTTCAATATTTTTTGCCCAGTCATGAGGGCTCGCTTGCG
>CAYUVM010000836.1:0-2151 GCA_964447935.1 uncultured Cytophagia bacterium
CACTGCCTTTGCCAATGCGAATAAAATCCGCGGAGCGATGCGACATTGGAAGCGGCGACGCATATCCAGCGTCTTGATTCCGCGCGTGGCAATCTGTGCAAAACGTCTGTTGATTGTGGCAGGAAAAACAGTCTGATTGCTTCGACCGCAAATCCAATGCATGGGTGAAAACAAAATTCAACTCATGCACCCGCGCTTTCACCCACAACGGTTTGCCGCTCATCGAGAGCCGATTTTCCGCGACACTGCGGCTGCGCGCGCCGCGCGTGAATTGCGTGGTCACGTCGGCATGGCAGGCCTGGCAGAAATTTTCAGAATGGCAAACAGCGCAGTCATTAGATACGCCTTCAATGCGCACCAACCGTTTGTGCTCTTTTGCCCAATTCGCCTGTTGATGCGAAATCGGCAGCAGGGTTTCGGATTGCGTGTGGCAAGATTCGCAGGCGTTGGTAACTTTAACGTCGTTATGACAGGTATTGCAACTCGCCATCACCGGCAAGTTGGCAACGCTTGGCTTCTCGGAATTTTCAATACCGGCATGGCACGTGGAACATTCAAGCTTGTTCGTTTCGACATGTTGTTTGTGGCTGAAACGAACCTCCCGTTGGGGCGCGGCGAAGGCCTCATATTTATCTTCTTGGGTGTGGCAGTAGAGGCAATTGCTTTCAACTTCGGCGCTGTGGCATTCGCTGCACTGTTCGTGTTTGGGAAACATCAAATCATTCGCGTTCTCGCTGGTCTGCGCCGCGGCGTGGCACGAACTGCACTCCGCCCCCAATTCGCCGACATGCTTTTGGTGAGAAAATTTGATGGTCGCCCATTGTTTGACCGGATCGTTCCATGACGATTGTTTATCGGAGCCGCCAGTAACAATCATCGCCAATCCCAATGCCGTTATTGACACTATGAGCGAAATGATGAACCAACGTCGTTGCATATTTTTCTCTTAAGTTTGTAGTTACACCTTCTCCGCCCCGCATCCTAATAAAACAATGAAAGGCGGAGCGGGGTAGGCGCCGTGCTCTCAATAAAGCGTGAATGCCTAAAGACATCACTACGGACGCTTTCAGTCTCCAGTTTTATTGAAAAACCAATATTGCAATCGCGCGAGAAAACGCATGTCGTTCGAATAAAAGCGATTGTGCAAGTACTGCACCTGTGAATCTATCGTTAAAACATTCCACGGGCGCACGAGCAGGCCCGCGGCGCCGGAGAAAAGCGACTCGCGGTCGCTTGCATTGCCGTCCAATTTATACGAAGCCCACGAAAGCTGCGCGCTCGGCATGATTGTTCCTTGTTGCAGCGGATAGTATAATGAAGCATTCACGCCGTTCAAGCTGCCGGCATAACCGCTGCGATTGACAAAACTGAGCGCGCCGTAATTACACTCCGTGCCCAGCGTAAACCGAAAAGATTCATCATCCGAATAAAAGATGCCGGCGGCATTGCCATAAAAACGCAGCTTCGGACTGTAGCGATAATAAACGCCGCCTTCGACTTCATGATTATTCTCCACGTCGAACGCCGAGAAAATCGAATTCCACGGCAGGCGCGGCGAACGAAAGGTGTAGCTGCCGTTGAGCACGAGATTCGACGAGGCTTCGGCGCGCACGGATAATTCCGCGCGGGAAATTTGTTCGCCATTTAAATCGTAATCACCGCGGCCGTAGAATGACGCGCGTTTGACATTATACGAGGCGTCCAGCGAGGTAAATTCGTAAGCGCGATTGGTCGGCTCGACAAAAAGCGAGAACACGTTGCCAATAGAATCGGCGCGGAGCGCATAATATCCCGAGCGCAATTGTTGTTTGTTGAAATAACTGAGACCAAGCTTCCAGTCTCCATTCGGCTCGAAAACAGCCTGCCCGCCGGCCATATAGTTTTTCTTAAAATCATCGATGACTTGAAAGCGTTGATCGACCGGCAACAAGCCGCCGCCAAAGGCTTTCAAACGCAGCCACTTTGCCGCGCGTAATTTAATTTGGGCGCCGTCAACGGTGCCAACGCCGGCGCCGGCAAATACCGGCTGCCGTCCGAGCCTGATTTCGGCGCGCTGCGCAATGTTTTTGAGGGCGAGATGGAAATTGTACATCCGCACCTTGCCGTCGCCCGCGAGCCGCGTGCTGAAATCGTTATCAAGCTGGCCGAACG
>CAYUVM010000837.1:0-2148 GCA_964447935.1 uncultured Cytophagia bacterium
CCGGTACAATGATGATCGGAGGCCGCCATGCATTTTCGAGCCGATGCAACGATCGAGTTGAGCCACGAGCAGCGCAGCGACCTTGAGAAGGTTGCGCGCTCGCGACGCACCCCGCAAGCGGTCGCCCAGCGTGCCCGCATTGTTCTGATGACAGCCGCCGGGATCGGCCCGGGTGAGATCGGCGGGCAACTCGGGGTGTCTCAGCCGACGATACGCAAATGGCGTGCTCGGTACATCGAAGATGGTCTGGCGGGCCTGCGCAGCGAACCGCGGCCTGGTCGTCCCAGATCACTGGGTGATCAACGGGTCGCGGACCTCTTGAATCAGGCATTGCAGACACGCCCGCGCAACCAGACCCATTGGAGCGTGCGCAGCTTCGCCGCCGAAGCCAACATCAGCAAGGACATGGCGCACCGCCTGTTTCGCGCTGCCGGCATTGCCCCGCATCGCTCGCGCAGCTTCAAGCTGTCCAATGATCCGGCCTTCGTCGAGAAGGTGCGCGACATCACGGGGCTGTACCTCAATCCGCCCGACCACGCCCTGGTACTGTGCGTCGACGAGAAGAGCCAAATTCAAGCGCTCGAGCGCACGCAGCCAGTGCTGCCGATGGGCCTGGGCTACGTCGAGGGCATCACTCACGACTACGTTCGTCATGGCACCACGACGCTGTTCGCCGCACTCGATGTGGCCAACGGCCAAGTGATCTCGCGCATCCGGGCGCAGCACCGCCACCAGGAGTTCTTGGACTTCCTGCGCCAGATCGACAAGCAGACGCCCGCCACACTCGACTTGCATTTGATCGTCGACAACTATGTCACGCACAAGCACGCCAAGGTGAAGGCGTGGCTGGTCCACCATCCCAGAGTCCATCTGCACTTCACGCCGACCTACAGTTCGTGGCTCAACCAGGTCGAGCGCTGGTTCGCCTTGATCACCGAGCGCGCGATCCGGCGCAACTCCTTCACCAGCGTGCGCCAGCTCAAGCAACAGATCGAGTTGTTCGTGCAGCGCTACAACGCAGATGCCTCACCGTTCCAATGGGTCGCCACCGCCGATTCAATCTTGCACAAGATCGAACGCCTTGCGAAACGTATTTCTGCGACAGGACACTAGATGTGAGCTTTCAATAGGTTGTCCATCCGGCTCGGTCCGAGGAAGCTGATGTTGTCGAGACGTCAACTGATCCTTGGGAGAGCCGAATGGACATCCACAAGAATGCCCGCCTGACGCCGCACGGTCGAGAGCGCCTGGTCAACATGGTTCTCAGTGGGCAAACGCCGCAGGCCGCCGCGATAGCCGGAGGCGTTTGCCCTGGCACGGTGCGTAAATGGGTCGGCCGCTTCGGGGCGGGCGGGCGGGCGGGGCTTCATGACCGCAGCTCGCGACCCCACCGGCTACGCCAGCCCACGCCGCAGCCTGTGATCGAGCGCATCGAAGCGCTGCGCCGCCAACGCCTGACCGGCAAGGCGATCGCCGCCGAAACCGGCGTCTCACCGGCCACTGTCAGCCGCGTCCTCAAGCGCCTGGGCCTCAATCGATTGAGTGCCTTGGAGCCTGCCGAACCGCCGCGACGCTACCAGCGCGACCGGCCTGGCGAGCTCATCCACATCGACATCAAAAAGCTCGGTAAGTTCAATCGTATCGGGCACCGCATCACCGGCGACCGGACAGGCCAGAGCAACAGTCGCGGTGTCGGCTGGGAGTTCGTCCATGTCTGCATCGACGACGCCTCGCGTATCGCCTTCAGTCGCGTCATGAAAACCGAGCGCAAGGGCTGCGCCATCGCCTTCCTCAAGGCCGCCGTCGCCTACTACAGAAACCTCGGCATTACTGTCGAGCGGGTCATGACTGACAACGGCTCCTGCTATAAGGCCTTCGCCTTCCGAAGGGCCTGCAAGAGGCTCGGCCTCCGACACATCCGGACCAAGCCCTACACGCCCAGGACCAACGGCAAAGCCGAGCGCTTCATCCAGACCGCCTTGCGCGAATGGGCCTACGCCAAGGCCTACGACACCTCACAGCAACGCGCCGATGAACTGCCCTATTGGATGCATCACTACAACTGGCACAGACCTCATGGCAGTATCGGATCGGTGCCACCCATCAGCACACTCGGCCTGACCGGGAACAACCTGTTGAGGCTCCACA
>CAYUVM010000838.1:0-2139 GCA_964447935.1 uncultured Cytophagia bacterium
AAAACCAGGAATATCCTGCTTCAGGTGCGTGCGGTCAATGCCGCCGCCGCCATAAAGCGTCGCGCTAACAAAGCCTTTGCTGATATACCCTTTGAGGCTGAAAGTGGAAACGTTGCCAAATGCATAATCATCCGGCACGAGCACCGTTTGGTAACCGCCCAGCAGCGTAATCGCCGGAAGGCCGGCATTGCCGCGCAGCAAACCATATTTCAGCGCGCCGCCCAGCAAAGTCACATTACTGTTCGGCTTATCCGCGACGGAGACGGTAAAAAATTTTCCAGTGACTTCCAAGTTGCCGGGCAGGCCCAGGCTGGCGTGCAAAAACGGAAAGGGAACCGTGTCGGTGCCGCTCAACGGATCTTTCACATTCGGCACATTGTCCGGAACGATGTCTTTAAACTCATCCGGAATCGCAGTAATCACCGCGCGTACGCCGACATCCAGGCCACCGATATTATGCAGCGCCGCGGTGTTCACAAAACCGCTGCCGACCAACGAACTGAACAATTTGACAATGGATTCAATTTGTTTATCAAAATCATCCTGCCGGTTCCGCTGTTGCACCAAAACTTGATAATTGGTTTGAATGGTCGGCTTCGAAAAATCCTGCGCTTCTAATTTTGTAAAGGAAAAACTTCCCATCAGTAGCATCAAAACCATGATGATTGGCTTGCGCATCGTCTGTCTCCTTTATTTGGTTTTAAGAATTTGAAATCGTTCACGCCACTTTTCCGCCAATTTTGTTTCCGCCTCGGTTAGCGCGCCGTCAATAAAATCGATTTGCCAGGTCTCCGCAAAGCCGCAACGCAACGCCGACATCGTCTCATCAAAATTGACGGCGCGCGCACAAACCTGCCGTAAAGTCGTGGTATGATCTTCCAGCCGGCGCCGCTCGATTTCGCGCGCGGATGCCGTGCCGGTTAAAAATTCCGGCAGTTGGTCATGGGCCTGATCCAGCAGAATGGAGCCGTGCTGTAAAATACCCTGGCGAAAACGCCTCTGCGCGCTCCCGACAATTTTTTTACCTGCGGCCAATAACTCATTGCGCGCCGCGCTGGCAAAACATGCCATGCGCAACGGCCGGCCATCAACATGCAATTTTTCGCCGGGCGCGAAATTGACGGCGGCGCCGAGGTGGCGCAAACCGGCGGCAATCGCTTCGCTCAAACGGCGATAAATATCAAGCGGCAAAATTTCAAACCACGCGTGCGTTGCGGGAATGACGACGCTGTACGTCAATTCTTGCGCATGCAAAATCGCCCGTCCGCCGGTCGGACGTCGCGCCACGTCGATACCAGCCTGCCGGCATTTTTCCAAATCGACTTCTTCAACTTTTTGATGATAGCCGAGCGAAATGCAATCCGGTTGCCATTTGAAGACGCGAAGTATCGGCTCGTTACACGTGCCGCTCTGTGCCAACGCCGCATCCAGCGCCATGTTGTAATCACCGGCCTGTGCTCCGGTATTGAGGAAGCGCCAGTGCATCGGGCTCGAACTCATCAATTTGTTGTGGGCTTTACAAAACAGTCACGAAATTATTCGGATCACCGGCGCCGGCAGATTTTACCGGTACGCTCAAGCTCGTATATGCCAACGCCTCGAATTTAGCCAAAATAATTTAAATTTGCTACAACAAAAAAATCGCGAAATAGCTGACTGCCCGGGCACTGTAACTGATGAACGTATTTTTCGAAGCGCTCGGGCAGTATCGCTCAATGAAAGATTACGCGATTACAGCGGCTCCACCAAAACCGCGGTGCCGTAACACAACACTTCCGTCACGCCATCCATCACTTCGTTGGCGTCATAACGGATACCGATTACCGCGTTGCCACCCAGTTGGGCGGCGTGCGCGACCATCATATCAAAAGACTCGGAACGGGTTTTCTCGCACAATTCGGTGAACATGGTAATATTACCGCCGACCAGAGTTTGCAGCGCGCCGCCAATCGTGCCGAAGATAGAGCGCGACCGCACGGTAATGCCGCGTACAACGCCAAAGGTTTTCGTGATGCGAAACCCGTCGAGCGTGAATGCAGTTGTCGTCATGGCCTGTTGCATAGCTTCACCCAATAATTCCTCTCTCACTTTTCTCAATAAACGCCAGCACGTTTTGCACTTCCGGCGTCAGCTCGCATT
>CAYUVM010000839.1:0-2137 GCA_964447935.1 uncultured Cytophagia bacterium
AGTAACTGCGCAAAATTAAATTGGTATTAATTTTCGCAAAGGTAACAAAATAGTGGTGAATACTCAATGCGAAACTAGACAGCGCCATACGAATTAGCCTAATTTACAAGATATTCTGGGCATTTAAATTTCTTGCATTTTCCAGGAAATAATGTTATCATTAAGCAAAGACGGAAGATTAAAGCTTAAAGATAACATTATGCGAACGACACAGTATCATGCGCAAACGCTTGAAGCGTTGTTTAACCAAAAAAAGGTGTTGACCCTTGACCTTATGAAAAAGGCGCTGGGGACAACGGTGAAAATGACGGTCTTTCGCAAGCTCAAAGCCCTTTCTTATCGCGCCAGCTATTCTCATGCGGGCAAGTATTACACGCTGGATGAGATTGCGGAGTACAATCAACATGGGCTTTGGAATTATCGTCAAATTTATTTTTCAAAATATGGCTCTTTGCTCAACACCATCGAAACTTTAGTGTCTGCTTCAGAAGCAGGATATTTTGCACATGAGCTTCAGGAACTTGTTCAAGTTCGGGTTCATGCGCCGCTGCTAAAGCTTACGGCTTCTGGTCATCTTCGGCGTGAAAACCTCGCGCCAGGGTATCTTTATCTCTGTCCGCAAGTTTGGAAGTCGCAGCTCAAGAGGCGGAAACAGATGCTCGAAACCTCTGGCGACGCGGCGTCAGCCGATATCCAACAGGCGTTGCACACTTTCATGGCAACGTTGAACGAGAAGCAACGACGGCTTTATGCCGGTTTCGAGTCGATGAAAACAGGACACGGTGGTGACGTCCTCATCTCGCGACAAACAGGCTTGAACGTGAAAACCATTGCCCGTGGCCGCCGCGAACTTGAGTCCCAACAAATCACGGTTGATCGCGTCCGCCAAGTCGGTGGCGGGGCGAAAGCGCTCGAAAAAAAAGTGCCGTCCTCAACGTCTTAGAATCCTTGATGGCCGATGAGACTGCTGGTGATCCGATGAAAGCGCTCAAATGGACACGAAAGAGCACGCGTAAAACCAGTCGTGAACTCAGGCGTCGGAAAATTTGGGCGAGTCCACGAACCGTCGCACGGCTCCTGAAGAAGCAATTGCATTTTTCTTTGAAAGGCAATCGCAAGGCCATTGCGGAAACGCAACATCCGGATCGCGATCGGCAATTCCAATATATCGCCAAGATGAGAAAACGTTTTGCCGCAGCCGATGAGCCGGAGGTCAGCGTTGATGCGAAGAAGAAAGAACTCATCGGCAATTTCTATAACCCTGGCCGGGCTTGGCGCCGACTCGTTGACAAGGTCGGCGATCATGATTTTCGTTCAACCGCTATCGCCATCACCACCCCCTACGGTATCTATGAGAAGCGCGCGAATCGTGGCTTCGTCGTCGTTGGCACTTCCCATGATACGGCAGAATTTGCCGTTGACAATATCGTCAGTTGGTTAAAAAATTCGGGAATGAGGCGCTATCGAAAAATCAAAAAATTGTTGATACTTTGTGATACCGGCGGTAGCAATGGCTACCGCTGCCGGGCTTGGAAGCATGCGATTCAGCAACGCTTGTGCGATGCCTTCGGTATTTCAGTTACCGTTTGTCATTATCCGACGGGCGCATCAAAATGGAATCCGATTGAACATCACCTGTTTAGTCAGATTAGTATCAATTGGGCTGGTAAACCACTGCGCTCTTTGGAGATCATGCTCAAATACATTCGCACAACGAAAACCCAAGCCAGCCTCGCGGTTCGGGCGTGGTTGAACAAGAAAAAGTATTTCACACGCATCAAAATCGACGATGAGCAAATGGCAGAAATTAATATCAGAAAACATAAAGTCTTGCCGAATTGGAACTATACGATTTATCCAACAGGTTACGTGTGGAATACAAAATCAACTTCATATAAAAAATAGGTTGTGCAAAATTCCAAGTTATTTTTGCGCAGAGCCTAAGGCCGGCGAAAATATGTAGGCCATGCGCACCGCCGCGACCTCTTGCTTTTCCTGTAAAAATTCCTCATATTAATTTAGCGCCGTTTTGATCACAAAAACAGGAGAGCGACATGGCGCAACAGGCATTTTATCATTCCGATCATTGGTTGCAGTTCATCGATAACAAGCACGACGCGGCTGACGACAACCTTGG
>CAYUVM010000840.1:0-2135 GCA_964447935.1 uncultured Cytophagia bacterium
GCCTTTCGCGCCGGTTCCTCCGGCTTCGGCAACTATCGCGATTTGCTGGGCATCGCGACGGCGATTGGCCTGTGCACGGCGACGATGATCGTTGCCGGTATTCTCATCGATGAATTCGGCGGCATCGACACCTATTACACCGATCCGGCGCACGGCGGCAGTTTCAATGTCTGGCAGCACATCGGCGGGCACGTGGTTTTTACCGGCATTGTCAGCAGCCTGGTGCTTTGGGGCCTCGGTTCGCTGATTTATTACGTCGCAAATATGAACAAGAAAAAAGCGATGGCATAATCGACGTAGTATTTTTAAAAACTTTCGCCCACAAAAAACCCCATTGGCTTTTATTGCAGTGGGGTTTCCAATTCCGTGGGCGATTTTTTTTGAACGCTAAAACTTTAGGATCACCGATTGAATAGCTTGCGCATTTCGTGGCATGTCATTCCCGCATGCTTTTGGCGGGATTCCAGCTTTTGAAAGCGTGAATGCCCGATTAAACCATTCGGGCATGACGATCACATCGATAAATTATTTAATCGGTATTCTTTAATTGCTGCAGTAACCCCTTAAACGCCACGGAGGCTTTGCCGCGATGGCTGATTTGATTTTTCTCCGCCAGCGGCAATTCCGCAAAGGTTTTATTCAATTCCGGCACCAAAAACACGGGGTCGTAGCCAAAACCATTTTCGCCGCGCGGCGCCAGCGTGATGCGCCCGCAGCATCTTCCTTCCACCAAGTGGGTTTTGCCCTCGCAGACCAGCGCCATCACCGTGCGAAACTCGGCGCGGCGCTGCAATTCCGGCACACCCGCCAATTCGCGTAAAAGTTTTTGCACGTTATCGGCATATGTTGCCTGCGGCCCAGCATAGCGGCTCGAATAGACACCGGGCGCCCCATTCAGCGCCTCAACCATCAGGCCGGTGTCATCTGCCACGGCCGGCAGTTGCGTGTGCGCGTGAATGGCCAACGCCTTTTTAATGGCATTCGCTTCAAGAGTGTCGCCGTCTTCGTCGACCTCCGGCGCGCCGGGAAAATGATCCAGGCTGAGAATTTGAATCGGCAGGCCGCGCAAGGACTCACGCAGTTCAACGACTTTGTCGCGATTGTGGGTGGCAAGAACGAGCTGGGGGAAGAGCATAGTTCAATAATTTTCGATGGTATCAACGATGCCCACGATAGAGGCGTCAACCGGCGAGAGCGCGTGGCGCAGGGGAATGCCGGCTTCGCGCGCGGTGATGTAATAAATCGTTTCGCCCGGCCCGGCGCCGATGGTATCAATCGCCACCAACGGTTCGCCGGCATTTTTTTGAAACCGGTCGATGGGTTGAATGAGCTGCATTTTCGTGCCGACGAGGCTCTCGTCTTTGCGAGTCGCCCAAATGGTGCCGATGACACGCGCGAGGTACATATCGTTTTCCGAAAAATTCAAGTCGAGGATTATTTTTCCTGTAGAGGCAAGATAAAAAAAAATACGGCAATTGCAATAACCTTTTCACAATAATTATTTACCGTGCAAAATAAAAGTTTGAAAACCTCCTGTATCGTGTCCGCAAATAAAGGCTTCTTTGCCGTCGGTCCAAACGCCGGTCAGCCAAATATCAGATGGAATTTTGTCGAAAGGCAAGCTGAGCAATGTCCAATCGCTGCCGTTCCAGTGATAGGCTTTGCCGAATTGGCCGATGACAAAAATATTATCTGGGCCGGTGCCGTAAATGTCGTTCAAAAATATGTTACTAGAGAGAATTTTTTCCCACCTTGTGCCTTGCCAGCGGTAAACCCCCAGGCCCACGCCGTAATAAATACCTGAGGCCGGAGAGTAAAAATCCAAAGTGCCGAACCCTGGCGATTGATTGTAATCTCCCAAGTATTGTTTATTGATTAATTGCCAGCCGGTGCCGGTGTTGGTAAAGACGACCAGCGTGTCCAAACCGCCAGCTTGAATACTTCCGCCAGCGAACAACCGTCTGGCATCACCGGCGAATGCGCCTAATGCCGCGGCGGGCGATAAGAATTGTGTAGACCATTTGGCGCCATCGGAATGCAGAATCAAACCGCCTCGACCAACAACATAAACATCAAACGGAGAATATCCCCAGATACCAAAAAAGCCTCAAAAACGTGGGTTTTTCGAATCCGTC
>CAYUVM010000841.1:0-2127 GCA_964447935.1 uncultured Cytophagia bacterium
TTTTGTCCTCGTTGGACGTTTGTCCTCTAGTTTTAAGATAACATTGTCAAGTTACTTTGCTGGTTAAAACCGCTTATTTTTTGGTGCCGCCGGTTGAGGCCGCCTGCGCGTGGCTTAAGAAATTTTGAATTTCATGTATAGATGGCGCCGAAGCTTGCGCGCCGAGTTTGGTCACGGAAATGGCTGCGGCGGCACAGGCGAAACGAACGGCTTCGCCAATTGAACAGTCACGCGAAAGAAATGCCGCTAATGCGCCGTTGAAGACATCTCCGGCCGCAGTGGTATCAACCGCCTCCACTTTAAAAGCTGGAACCAAAAATTTCTGCTGGGCGGTTGCCACAAACACCCCTTGTGCTCCCAGTGTGATCATAGCGTTGGCAACGCCGCACGTACGCAGGGCTTGCGCCGCCGCCTCCCAACTTTTTTCATCGGCGATTTTAATGCCGGTCAACATTTCGGCTTCGACTTCATTCGGCGTGATGATGGAAAGAAATTTCAGCAGCGCCGGCGTCAGCGTTTGGGCCGGAGCCGGATTAAGCACGACGCCAACACCGCAAGCCGCCGCCATTTCTGCTGCTGCGGCCACGGTTTCGAGTGGCGATTCCAATTGTAATAATACCGTATCGGCAGCGGCAATCACCTCCTTAGCGGCTTCCACATCACATGGCTGCAGATGTGAATTCGCCCCCGAAGCGACGACGATGCTATTTTCGCCGTCGTCGTCGACAACGATGCTGGCGACTCCGGTCGGCGCGGTTTTATCGCGGATCATAAAATCCGTGTTGATGCCATCGCGCCTCAAGTGTTGCAGCGCTTCGTCACCAAAAGTGTCGTCACCGACGCGCGCGATAAACCACACCTCGGCGCCGGCACGTGCCGCCGCGACGGCTTGGTTTGCCCCTTTGCCGCCGGCACCCATCGAAAAACTGCCGCCAATGATGGTCTCTCCCGGCTGTGGTATTCTCGCGGTTTTGATCGTCATATCGATATTATAGCTCCCGACGACGACAATTTTAGCCGGCATAATTGCCATCCCGCTTTTCATTAGTATACATAGCCGTCTTACCGCCTCTGCTGCAGCAGCCAGTCGTAGATTTTAGCGTCGTTATATGTTCGTGTCCAGGCGTCATGGCCGGCATCGGGGTAAATGGTGAATTGAGCATTTCCGCCGCAATCGCGCAAAGCTTTGACCAGAGTTTCTGCCTTCAACACATCCACCACCTCGTCTCTGGCGCCATGAAAGGCCCACACCGCCACAGGTTTTAGCACACAAACATTCGGGCTTCCTTCGGCGCGGGATGCAATCGGTAGCAACGCCGTGAAACGATCAGGATGGCGAAACGCCAAGTCCCACGTGCCGATGCCGCCCATGCTGTAGCCGGTGAGATAGATTCTTTTCACATCAATAGGATACTTTGCGATGACCTGGTCCAATAATTTGATCAAGAGCGTATCAGTCCGGTCGTAATACCACTCAGTGGACACCGGGCATTGTGGCGAAATGACAATGAACGGAAACGCAGTGTTTCCGTCAAGCCCGCGCGGCAAACCATCGCGCTTCAGTTGCTGAAGATCATTGCCCCGTTCGCCGATGCCGTGCAATGACAAAATTAAGGGATATTTGCCTTGTTCCATGGCGGTGGTGTTTGCCGGCATAAACAGAAGATAACTCAATGCGCCGCTGCCGTAAACTTCCTGCTGTACAAGTGTCGGCGCGACCACTGCATCGGATTTGCAACTCAGCAGCCCGACAGCGCAGGCGACCAACCCAAGCGTTCGCACCAACTGGGTTTTGCGGAAACCGTCAAAACCTGGCATGATTAAACCTTAATTTTGCACATATAAAAATCAACCCCAGGTCTTCCTTTATTTGTATTTGAGCATAAATGCAAAAGCGGAGTTAAAAAGAAAGTCCAAAAGAAAACATGTGCACTTGCTTGAGTGCGCCAAAATCGACATACGCATAATTCACAGCGATTTTAGTATTGTGTAAATCATGGTTAACCCCGGCCCCGAAAGTAAAACTTTGCTCGTCATAGTTCAGTTTGTAACCGCCGCGCAACGCCACCTTCTGTTGAAAAGTATAATCCACGCCGAAATGGAGTTTCTCTTGGCCATCATTGGGAT
>CAYUVM010000842.1:0-2123 GCA_964447935.1 uncultured Cytophagia bacterium
GATTTTCGAGATCCTCACGCTCCTCTTAGTCGTGGCAAAATCAAGCTCTGGGAAATTGATTGGCTAAAAGTGCAAACCGACGGCTTACCAAATTAAATTCTGCTCGCCGTGCTTATCGTTTGATCCTCGCACTTCCCCCTCCCATCACGTGCTTGATTTCTTCCATCGTCACCATGCTCGTATCGCCGCGGGTGCTCTGCAACAACGCGCCGTGCGCAGTTCCCATTTCGACACATTCTTGCGGCGGCATGTTGTGCAATAATCCATAAACGAAGCCGCTGCAAAAACCATCGCCGCCGCCGACGCGATCTTCGATTTCGAGATTATCGTACCGTTTTGATTGATAAAACTGACCGTCGTAATACATAATCGCGGACCAATTGTTGACAAGTCCGCTCACCACTTCGCGCAAAGTAGTGCCCACCGCACTGATCTGCGGATACGTTTTCACTACCTTCTCAACCATTTTTTTGTACCCTTCAATCGGCAGCGTCTTTAAACTTTCATCCGTGCCTTCGACTTCAAAGCCCAGCACTTTTTGAAAATCTTCTTCGTTGCCGATGAGCACGTCGATATACGGCACGAGCTTCTTCGTCACTTCAATCGCGCGCTGGCTTGACCACAGCTTGCTGCGGAAGTTGAGATCGTAACTAACAATCGTTCCCGCCTCATGCGCAGCTCGCATGGCTTCTTCCACAACGGCGGCACAACTGTCGCTCAATGCGGTGAAAATACCGCCAGTGTGAAACCAGCGCACTTGGCGTTGATTGAAAATCCGTTTCCAATCGACCTCGCCAACCTTCATGTGCGACACCGCGCTGTGGCCGCGATCATAAAGCGTGACACTGGCGCGCACGCCAATGCCAACTTCAGTGAAATTCAATCCAATGCGATCAGCACGGCCCACACCGTCATAGGGCGCCCAAATCACCTCGCTCACATTCATGCCGCTCGCCTGCGCGTGATTTTTGATGAAGGCGCCGAGCGGATTATCGACGAGCCGCGAAATCCACGATGTGCGCATGCCATACCGTGCCAACGCATACGCGACATTGTATTCGCCACCGCCGGCATACGCTTCAAACACCGGTGTCAACTCGATGCGCTGATGTCCCGGCGGACTCAAACGAATCATGCATTCGCCTAACGCCAGCAAGTCAAACTCCGTTTCTTTTGCTGATTTAATTTTGAGTGACATGGTTTTCTCTTTAAAAAATTTACTCGACCACCAAAAAGCTTTTTTCGTTCCTTCGTGTCTTGGTGGTTAACAAAACTGTTTATTAGTCCAGCAACTTTCCGAATTTTTTGCTTATCGCGTTTAATATTTGAATACTTTGCCGCCGGCCAAAACTTCTTGTCGCTTCGCGTCGAAAGTTGCCCGCTGGCCGGTGTGCAATGCCGCGGTCGTCATAATGCCGGCAATGGCGTGATTGTATCCGGCCTCGACGCTCGCATTCGGCGTCTTGCGACTGCGCACGCACTCCATCCAATTGCGCATGTGGGCTGAGGTCATTTCCTCCACGCCAGTATTCGCCGAAGTCACTGCCGTGACCGCAGGCAGTCTAAATTCCGCCAAAAGATTCTCCTGCATGCCCATCGCTTCCGCCAACTCTTTGCGTAAGCCGCCCTCCGCGGTCACGAGATTCTGATCCAAATCCAGTTTGCCACCATTCGAAAAATAATATTCTTTGACGCCGCCAGCGGAATTGTGTTGTCGCGAAGAGTAAACCACCTGGAAGCCCGAAGTCAGATCGCCGAGCGGGCCGTAATCAAACACTGCTGTCATCGTATCAAAATTTTTGCGGCCATCTTTCCAAACATAGATGCCGCCATTCGCCACGACACTGCGCGGATGTGCAAGTCCCGTAAACCAATGCACCGTATCGATCTGATGGCACATCCACTGCCCGGGAATGCCGGAAGAGTACGGCCAGAACAACCGATACTCAACATATTTTCTCGGATCCCAAGGTTCGTGGGGGCGATTCATCAAATACCGTTTCCAATCGGTGTCGGATTCTTTGATGGACGCCACCAATTGCGGCCGGCGCCAACGGCCCGGTTGATTCACATTCCAGGTCATTTCCACAAAACTGATGGGCCCGAACTTGCCGGCTTTCATA
>CAYUVM010000843.1:0-2123 GCA_964447935.1 uncultured Cytophagia bacterium
GGAAACCCTGCGCCGAACCGTTGCGGTTGTAGCGTTCCATAAAATCTTTGAGCGTTTTCAAAGCAGGTTCGGGCTTACCCTCATAAAGATCGGCCCAGATTTGCCCAAAGAACGGCCCGAACGGCGAAGCATCGGGATCGACTTTATCCACGACCTGTTTGTAAGCCGTCCGCGCCTTGTCGTATTTTTCCATCATCAAATAGCAATCGCCAACAAACGAAGCGGCGCGCGGCAAGCTGGCGTCAATTTTATTGGCGGCTTCAAAAGCGGCAATCGCGTCGGCCCAATTGCCTTTGCGGCGTTGAACATTGCCGAGCATCATGCACACCATGCGATCATCCGGCAGCATTTGCCGCAACTGCTTGAAAGCTTCCAGGGCCTTGTCATCTTCGTTTTTGTAAACGTGCGCCATGCCTTGCAAATAAAGTTGCTCGCCTGCCGAGGCGGTTTTGGCCAACAGGGTGAATTTGTCGACCAATTGCTGCCGTTGCGGCGGCGGCGTAATCGCAGCAAGCAGCATCTGCCCCATGGCAAAATTGGAATCTGCCGCCACCGTTTTCCGCGCCAGTTGGGCAAAATCCGGCCCAAACGACTCCAACGATTTGATCGCCTGCACGAAACTTTCCTTTGCCGCCGGGGAATTCGTGGTCAACGTCAGCTTCTTTTCCGCAAAGCTGGACGACACGAACAAGGCCATCAGAATTGCTGCGAAGCTATTCGCCCGTGTAACCAACCGTTTGTTTCCAGGCATACGTTCTCCTTAATTTTTTGTTAAATTTAATGACCCAATAAACAAAAGTTTTATTTCAAAGATTGCAATCACAAAAGCATAGACTTGCAGTGCCGCCAGATGTTGCACATTTTTTTATTGAATTGTTTCGAGAACGGAAACTTCCAGCCACCTTTTGAAATTATCGGCCAGCACACAATTATGGCAGACCGCCGTCGGCAGCAGCACGATCCGGTTTTTGGCGGCAAGCTGATCAGTATATGGGAGTTTTTCCTTTTGCAGCAGCGCCATAAAATCGCGATGCTCGTCGGCCAGGTGTTCGGTGTAGATGCTGCGCAGACGATTTTTCCGGTTCAACCGCAGCCAGGGAATAAATTTTTCATACTGCCCGTAAAAGGCGTCGAATAGAAACAACTCGCGAATATTTTTCGCCAGTCCGCCTTTTTCAACGGCAAACGCGGTGGGACGATAACCGCCGCTGTGAGCGCTCAAAATCACCCGGCCGATTTTCGTGCCGGTGATTTTTTGCGCGGCTTTTAAATTTTGCAAAATTTCTTCGACAAATAGGCGCAGGCCATTTTCCTCTTCCATTTTGCCGCCGCGGGAATCCGGCGCACGAAAAGGCCCTTGCGCCAACACCAAAAGCGCATTTTTCCGCGAGGCCAGCAGTTGCTCCACCAAGCCGAAAGTTCTCATCACACTGTCGACGGCGTTCCACCAGCCGTGAAAATGCACGATGAGATCGTTGCCGCCGTGCACGAGACGATACCCGCGAGGAATAATCACGATTGCCGTGCTGTCGTCATAATGCGGATGCCGCGGAAAAAATTTCCGCGTCGTGGAGTCCGCCGCATTTTCCGTATACGAATGCCCCGCTGCGCGCGAGGGATGCGGGAAAAGGCCGTGTCGCAACGACAAGCGCGCCCATTCATATTGCGGTTGCGGCTGCCAGACCGCCGGCGCTTGCGCCAAAGCCGGCAACCAGCCCAACCCAACGGCGAGATTAACCCAAAACCAAAAACCTTTAAAATTGAGTTTCATGAGATTCACCGGTTATAATAAAAAAACCCCGATCTGGCCAAGCCTCGGGGTTGTTGCGTTCATAGTAAATTGTTACGCTCCGGCACCTCCGCCTAAACGCCTGACATTTTTGGCCTGCAATCCCTTCGGGCCTTGCTCGACCTCAAATTCAATTTCTTCCCCTTCTTTCAAAGTTTTAAAACCTTCGCCCTGAATGGCTTTGAAGTGCACGAACACGTCTTCGCCGGTGTCGCGCATGGCGAAGCCATAACCTTTGGCTTCGTTGAACCACTTGACCTTGCCTTTTTCCATTAGATGCACTCTTTCCGTTTAAATCCTACCGCGTACATCCAGTTTTGCCACCACCTCTTGT
>CAYUVM010000844.1:0-2119 GCA_964447935.1 uncultured Cytophagia bacterium
GCCGAAGGTTTTCTTCGCGGTATCCGCGTCGCCATTAAGATCGAGCAGCGTCGTATACAAATAAACCGCGGCCACGGCGAACATATACGGCAGCGCGTGTTGCAACGGCAGTTGCCATTCAATATTTTGCGACCACCAGCCGGCCATGAAAATCAATTGCGCGCCGAGCGCGTTCGCGAACAGGCCGAGCCACGGCCGGCCTTTCCAGGCAAACGGCGCCACGTTATAAAAAATTCCAGTGAGCAGAAAAATCGCGACGAGCAACGAGCTGATTAATTTGCCATAAAAAAAACTCGCAACCACTGCGAAGGCGCCCAACACGATCATTTCCGTCCATGCGGCCAAAGGGGAAATATGCCGATCCGCAATGAGAAAGAGCTTGTGATTACGCCGGTCGGTTTCAATGTCACAGAGCTGATTCAAAATGTAGCCGCTGCCCATCAACAACGTCAGAATGCCGAGCAGGCTCAAGGCGGTCACTTCCAGCGCCGGCGCCACGCGATTCAATCCCGCGGCAGCGAATTGATAAAATGCCAGATAGCCCGCAGCGTAAACGGTCCACACCGGAAAAAAAAGGGTCGGCCGCAACACGAAAAAATAATCAAAAAGTTTAACGATCCTGTTCATAACCCGTCCATCATCCCGCCTCCTGCGGGATTAGTGCACCTCGGCGTCGCTGCGCGAGGAAAGTGATTCAAAAATTTTGGCGTAAAAAAAACGCCACATCATTTTATACAATTATACTTGCTGCGTTATTTCCATTCAGCGCTAAACTAACGGGGTATCAAGCTAAAGCTTGACACTCCATTTTTTGCCTTCGGATAATTGGCCGCGAACTTTGACATTATTTACTCATCACGTCTTCCGGAGGCAACGGATAACGCCCGGTAAAACACGCCGTGCAATAACCGCCCTTCTCGTGCGGGACAGATTTCAACAAGCCCTCGAGGGAAAGATATTCGAGGCTGTCGACCTCAAGATAGGTTTTAATTTCATCGATCGTTTTATTGTTGGCGATCAATTCTGTTTTGGTCGGGAAATCCATGCCGTAATAACACGGGGCGGTGATCGGCGGCGAACTCACGCGGACATGAACTTCTTTTACCCCGGCTTTGCGCAGCATGCGTACGAGATGTTTGAGAGTGGTGCCGCGCACAATCGAATCTTCCACCAACACAATCCGCCGGCCTTCCAGCACGCCCTTGACGGGATTGAATTTGATACGCACGTTGGCGTCACGGCCGATTTGATCCGGATGAATAAAGGTACGGCCGATATAATGATTGCGAATTAAACCAATCTCGAATTTAATGCCGGAAATTCTCGCGTAGCCCAACGCCGCGGTGTTCGAGGAGTCCGGTACCGAGATTACCATATCTGCCTCGGCGGGGTGCTCAGTGGCCAAATTTTTTCCCAGCCGGCGGCGCGCGCGATCAACATTCTCGTCAAAAACTTTGCTGTCGGGACGAGCAAAATAAACCAATTCAAAAATACAGGCGGCGCGTTCCGGTTTTTCGTCAAGATAATCGGTGCGCATGCCGTTGGCCTCAATGACAACAATTTCCCCCGGCTCTACTTCGCGCACGTATTCGGCTTCAAGCAAATCAAAAGCGCAGGTTTCCGAGGCGATCAACCAGGTTTGTTCTTTGCGGCCGATATTCAACGGCCGCCAGCCGCGCGGATCACGAATGGCAATCAGTTTGTTGCGCGTGAGAATTACAAGCGAATACGCGCCTTGCAACTGCCGAAAAGTGTCTTTGAGACGGCCCACAATATCCGGCGCGTTGGACTTTGCCATCAAATGCAAAATGACTTCCGTATCGCTGGTGGTTTGGAAAATCGAGCCTTCGTCTTCCAATTTTTTGCGGAGCGCGCGCGAGTTGGTGAAATTGCCGTTGTGCGAAACGGCCATCAGGCCGTGCTTTGCGCTCACCACGAACGGTTGCGCATTATTTAAAACCGTCGAGCCGGTGGTGGAATAGCGATTATGGCCGATGGCAAGACTGCCGGGCAGTTTAGAAAAGATTGCCGCGTCGGCAAAAGCATTCGTCACCAAGCCCATGCCGACATGACGATGCAAATGCTGTCCATCGCTGGTAACGATGCCGGAGCTTTCCTG
>CAYUVM010000845.1:0-2112 GCA_964447935.1 uncultured Cytophagia bacterium
GATCGGCTCTTCGTAAGGTAATTGTTGTACATTACCACCGAAACGATAACTCACGCGCTAAAAATAACCGCTCAACGCATCGACGCTCGGAATGAATTCGCCGCCGAGACTGAGTTCAAAACTATCCGTACCGCGGTCACCCAACAATTCCGCAGGTTCTACCGATCCCCACTTCTGCGTGCGATAATCGGCGCTGAGCAGCCAGCGGCGGTTCGGCGCATAACCTAAACCGGCGCTCCACCACAATGGCAGTTTCAATTTGCTTTTGCCAACGACACCGGTGAAGCCGGGAAGCGTGTTCAGCTCCGTCGTGACATTAAGGCGGGTGGGCAAGCCCACCGCGCTGCCGAGGCGCCACCGTCCCGGTTGAACCTGCGCGCCGAAATGCAGGCTGACGCCGGTAACTTGGCGATTCAAGACATCTTCGCTGTTGCGAATTTCACTCGATTCATAGTTTAAGCGCCAAATGCGATCCAAACGGCCAAAATAAAAATCTGCGGTGGCGCCCACACGCCACGCGCCGAGTTGCCGGGCATAACCGAGATAAAGCTCGCTAATCCCGCCGAGACTGCTCAAACTTTCCGTGCCGGTGCTGTCTTCACGCAAAAATTGAAAATCGCTAAAACTGTAGGGCCGCACGCCAAAGGCCACCACCTGTCCGTGTTTGACCGGAATGGCGAGGCCGAGGCTGTTCACGCCGCCATCACTGAATAAACCAGTATCGCCGACGCCTAAATCAATGCTGGCCCGTTCATAACGAAAATCGCCTTGAATGCGGGTGAGGTTAATGCGCGTCAAGCTGGCGGGATTGAGAAAATAAAAAGAAATGCTATCGTTCAACGCGATGCCGACGCCGCCCATGCCGATGGCGCGCACGTTGTCGCGGTAGCGCAACAAGCCGAGGCCGCGCCGCGAAAAAATCGACCCCGCGGCGGCGGTTTCAGCAAACACTATCAAACCCATCAACACCTGGCAGCTTAAAAGCAAATATCGTTTTGAAATCATATTTTAACAGCAACTTATTTTAAGAGTTAAACACAAAAGTTTGAATTAGTCTGCGTGTCTATGCGGTCATTGCGGCGGCAAGGTATATTCAATCTGCAACTTGGGCGCGCGGGCCGGTGCGGTTTCCCGCGAATAAAAGGCGGCCCGGGCGACGTCCCGCGCTAAAAATGAAATCGGAAAAAGGATGACGCCGTGATTGTTTTTGGCATCCGACACCCACTGCTGCACCGCCGTGGCAATGGCGAATGTCACTTGTTGCGACGCGGCTCCCACCGTGTCCAACTCGGCGGTCCGCAAGGTGTCGAGATATGAGCCAAACGGCTCGAAGCGCAGTGGATTAAAACTATAACTTGGAACCTCGAACGGACCGATATAGGAAAGCTGCAAGTCAAGCCGATTCGAATAAAAAACCGAATTTAACGTGTCTACCTCAAAGATCATTAAAGCCCGGCTAATGGTGGCATTGGAAGGAATAGCGCTCACATCAAAAAAAAGCGTACTCACATGTTGCTCGCCTAAACCCACGTAGAGCGGGCCCTGACGTAACGGCGACAGACGCTGGAAAAGAAAAATTGAAACGGTGGGCGAAAAACGGGTGGTGTCGTTTTTGGTATTTCCTTTTTTGAGCGTAATCAACTCCAACACCGGCTGTTTCGGCGTGCTGAAATGCGAACCAAAGGCTTTCATAAACGTTGCATTCGGCGCTTGCACGAGCAGACCTTGCTCACGGCCGCTCGCGGTGCGCCACGAGGCAACGACGGTGGGATCAAGCGTGAAAATGGTAGAGTCACCCTTTACGGCGCTCACTCGTTGCGTGTTCATCGGCGACGGATTAAAGCCCACTGGAAAATTACCGCTACCCCACGTTACCTTTATCGAATCCCACGCTGCAGTGACCTGGTGCAATGTGGCGTCGAAATCGGCGCCTTGCCCCTGTACCAAGTTGCCATGCAACTTGAGCTTCGCAGCGAGAAGCGTAACCGTGTCCGGCAAATTTAATTGCGCAAACCGCATCAAAAAACGGCTTTCAAGATTATCAAATTTACCCAGCCATAAATTCGCGGTGCCAAAGGTATTCACCACTTTCCCGGCCGTGGAGTCAAGCCC
>CAYUVM010000846.1:0-2108 GCA_964447935.1 uncultured Cytophagia bacterium
CGACTGGCGCAAGACCGTCAAATGTATCACGCCCCTCGACTCCAGCATAATTGGCAAGATCATGAGAAATGCTGCCATCACTGGTCCCATAATCGCTCTGCCGTCCGCCGCGAGAGGCCATCTCCCATTCGGCTTCGGTGGGTAAACGAAACCCGTAGAACGCGCAGAAGGCTGCGGCGCCATACCAATTCATGCGCACCACCGGATATTTTTCAAAGCCGGGTATGGCAAAAAAGACAACTTCACTTCCCGCCTGATTGACATCGATAAAGTTATCCGGAAACTGCGACGAGCCCCGCAAACGGGTATAAGTCCGTGCCGCAAACGGGCCGATTTTGCCGCTCACCAGCGTAGATTCATAAAAAATCTCTCCGGCAGCGTACGCTTCAGTGAGATACCGGGCATATTGCTCATTGGTGACTTCATATTTTCCAATCGCAAAAGCCGATAGCTCAACTTCATGCGCCGGCTTTTCATTATTACTGCATTACTGCCGCTATTATCTCCCATCACAAAAGTGCCGGCAGGAATCGTTACCAACTCAATCGGACTGAGGAATTGCAGTTGCACCTCAACCTGACTCTTGGCAGTTAGATTCTGAAATGTTCCGATAACGGTTTCAGTTCCGGCAACGCCGGTTTTGGCGTGTAAAACACCGGCGTTGTCAATGGTGGCCGCAGTGCCCGGCGTGATCGACCACGCGACTTTGGCAGTGACGTATTCGTGGCTGACATCCTGATATTCTGCTATCGCCTCAAAGCGTAGTGAGCCGCCAGCCGCGACTTTCCCAATGACCGGCCACACGGCGAGTGTCGTTGCGCGCTTGGTAACCTCGATTTCAAAAGTGGCCGATTGCCCTTTGTAATCGGCGCGCACGGTTTCTATACCCGTGACATTATTCGTCGCAGAAAAAAGCCCGGAGGAACTAATGCGGCCAGCCTTGCCGGGTTGAATCGACCACGTTACATTGGGGGTTACATCCGTGGTCTTCCCATCGTTGAGCCGGGCCATGGCGGTTATTTGCAAGCTACTGCCGGAAAAAATAGCGCGGGTTTGTGCCGTCACTTCCAATCCCACCGTAACATCATTCGGTTGCAACGGTTTATCTTTGCAGGCGGCAATAAGCAATAATAGGGTTAAATGGAGCGACAATGAACTTTTGATGGACCGCATACTCCGGCTCCGATTCGAGGTTTCCGCTAAAAACAAAAATAGCCCGCAATAAATCAGCTCGGCGGCGCCAATTTATTTTAGGCTCGTGATCATTTTCTGGTCGTTATGATTTTGCCTATGACCCTATAAACCAACAACGCTCAACACCAGTGCAATTAAACAAGAAAAAGGCAGGATGTCAAGGGGAAAATTAAGTTTTTGTCAAAATACCAAAAGGGCGACTCCCTCTGCAAGGCAGCCGCCCTTTTGTTGGGCTATTTAAAAAAATCTCCGGCTTAGTTCACCGCATACAACGTAATGCCGTAATGTGTGGCATCGTGCGGCGGATCGTCATTCCAATCATTGAATGAATGCGAGCCATCCGTCTCAAAGTGCAAAATATAATCGCCGGCTTTGAATAAAACGGTATCGTCGAAGCGGCGGTTTTTGCGGGCGCCGCCGGCATGTTCGGTCATCCGATAGCTCATTTCCCACACGGTTTTGCCGGTGTTGGCGTCTTCAATCCAGCCATAATCATACATATCGCCGTCGCTGCCTTCACCGAGCGCGTAGATGCGCACCTGGCCTTCCTTTTTCAACGTAAAGCGCTTGGTTTCGCGATCATGATCGCGTACGCGAATCAATTGCGCCAAAACTGAGTCGTCTTCCTTCTCTTCATACGCCGCGACGTCTGCCGTGCTGAAATTATCATTGGCCGCCATCACCGTCATGCCCCAATGCTCCTGATCATACGGCGCGGAGGAATTCCAATCGACAAAAGAGTGCGAGCCATCGGTGACGAAATAAGCGAGATAATTACCGGCTTCCAAACGCACGTTGCCTTCAAAGAGACGGTTCTTGCTCGCACCGCCGGCATGTTCGGTTTCGTCAAAATTCATCTCCCAAACTTTGCGATGCGTTTTGGCGTCGATAATCCAACCGTAATCGAACATCTC
>CAYUVM010000847.1:0-2104 GCA_964447935.1 uncultured Cytophagia bacterium
GGCCACCGTATCGCCCGGGCCAAAATCGGGCAAAGTACTTTTGAGTAGGCCGGCCGTCAAAGCATCTAGTCGGTTAATGGGTTGATCCTCCTTGCATACGCGTTATATATAATAAATGTTGGCATTTTTATTTTTAGAAAAATTGAAAAATTTCACACTGAAATATTCAATTGTAAATTAACAACGTTGGGGTTTACGATTCCAATAAATCCGCCCGCCGTTCGCGTGTGCGCGTTTCGGCTTGCGCGCGCCGCCATTGGGCAATTTTCGCGTGATGGCCGGAAAGCAAAATTTCCGGCACCCGCCAGCCGCGAAATTCCTCCGGGCGCGTGTAATGCGGATAATCCAGCCACCCGGTTTGAAAAGAATCGCCGGTCGCCGAATCCAAATCGCCGAGCACACCGGGCAGGAGCCGCACGATAGCATCGGTCATGACCAGGGCCGGCAACTCCCCGCAGGTCAACACGTAATCGCCAATCGACAACTCTTCGGTGGCGAGATATTGGTGCACACGCTCATCCAGGCCTTTGTAGTGGCCGCACAGAAAAATCAGCGCGGTTTCCTGCGCCAATTCATTCGCTTTCTGCTGCGAAAATCTCGCGCCGGTCGGCGAGGTTAAAATCACCCGGGCGCCGGGAATTTGGTGCGTGGCGCGAATATGCTCGACGGCGGCGAAAAACGGCTCCGGTTTCATAATCATTCCGGGGCCGCCGCCGTACGGATAATCATCGACGCTGCGATGCTTGTCCGTCGTAAAGTCGCGCAGATCGTAGATCAAAAATTCAGCGAGGCCGCGCTGGCTCGCCCGCTTCATCATGCTTTCGCCGAGCGGGCTGACAAAGAACTGCGGAAAAGCGGTGACGATATGAATTTTCATTTTCTTGTAGTCCCCGCCTGCACCGGGCGGCTCGCGAAATATAAATTTTCCCAATCGTGCCCATTCGGGGCAGGACTACTCATCAAATAATCCCGGCAACGGCGTGATCACAATACGCCGGTTCGGCAAATCAACTTTTTTAATCACTGCGTCAATCGCCGGAACAAGTCTTTCTGCCGCGCCCTGACGAATCACCCAGACATCGTTTGCCGGGTAATGCAGGATATCGACCACTTCGCCGAGCGGCTCATCACTGGCGGAAAAAACTGGCAGTCCAATGAGATCGAAATGATAAAACTGATCCGGCCCGGCCGGCTCGCAGGCTTCGTGCGCAATCACCAACTCTGCGCCGCGTAGACTCTCGGCCTGATCGCGATCGTTTATCTCGCGAAATTTGACCAGGAAGCCATCATTAATGTTTTGCAGCTTCTCAATCGCATACGTGCCGAGCGCCTGTTCACCGCGCCGCAGCAACACTTCGCGCAGGCGTAAAAACTGTTCTTCCGCATCGGGGATAATACGCGCTTTCACCGCGCCGTGCAAAGCATGCGAACGAAGGACCTGGCCGATGATGACGAATTGCGGCGTCTGCTTGTTCATAAAATATGAAGACACCTTACGACTTCATGCCGCGGTTTACTCGGATACAGCACGAAGATCGCACCGCGGTAAAATTCAATCGGCCGCCGTCCCAACTGCGAAACGTAGAGCCTGAAACTTTTGTTGGCGTTGGTGTTATTCGAGAATTTCTAACACCGCACGCTTGCCGGCTTTGGCCGCCGCCGCTGCCAGCAACGTTCGAATTGACTTGGCGGTTTTGCCGTGTTTGCCGATCACCTTACCCATATCACCCTGGCCGACACGCAACTCATAAACCACTGTGCGCTCACCATCAATTTCGTTGACTGTTACCTCATCCGGCTTATCGACGAGGTGCCTGACCATGATCTCGAGGAACTCCTTCATCATAATCCTCCTTAATCGGGTTCGTAGCAGAAAATTGGCAAACCGACGCAGGCTCAAGAAATCGGAGAATCAGTCAATTATTCGGAGTTTCGCTAAGCAAACGAGGTAACGATGGCAATTGCCAAGCTTCTGTCCCACATCTCTACCCTTCTCAACCATTTCCAAGCGCGTTTCACCTTCACGCAAAACGCCTTCACGGCAGCAAACCGTCTTCCATCGTCTGCCACCATAACCCAGTCATGAACCCCCTTGCACGGGAAT
>CAYUVM010000848.1:0-2101 GCA_964447935.1 uncultured Cytophagia bacterium
CGCGGCAGATTTTGAAAAATATCAATCTCGACATTTATCGCGGCGAGACGATGGTGATTCTTGGGCGCTCCGGTTGCGGCAAGAGTACGCTACTGCGGCACATTGTCGGCTTGGCGAAGCCGTCTTCGGGCGAGATTATTATTAAAGGCTACGACATCGCCAAGTTGAGCGAAGAAGAAATGACGCCGGTGTTGCGCAAGATCGGCATGTTATTTCAGGGGGCGGCGTTGTTCAACTCGATGACGGTCGGCGAGAACGTCGCGATGCCGCTGCGCGAGCACACGAAATTGGAAGCGTCAACGGTCAAAATTATGATGCGCATGAAGCTGGAGCAAGTCGGGCTGGGCGGGTTTGATGATTTTATGCCGGCGCAACTCAGTGGCGGCATGAAGAAACGCGCCGGACTCGCTCGCGCCATTGCGATGGATCCGGAAATTTTGTTTTGTGACGAGCCCTCCGCGGGACTTGATCCCGTCGTGGCGGTTGGAATCGATCAGCTTATTATCAAGCTCAATCAAGCGTTGAAAATGACCATCGTCGTGGTGACGCACGAATTGTCATCAGTGTTTTTGATTGCAGATCGCATTGCGATGTTGCACAATGGCAGCGTTCTCGCCATTGGCACGCCGGAAGAATTGCGCGCCAATCCTGATCCGATTGTACAGCAGTTTTTAAATCGTGAAGCCGATGAGGAGAAAATAGATCGGGAGAAGTATTTGAAGTCTTTGGTTGAGGGGTAGATCGTGAAAATACCGAACGCCGAGCACGCCCTGGTTGACATTCGAAAACTGAGCGATTACTGCCTTAATCCGATGCATGATGAAGGCAAACACAAGGCGCGTTTGTTTGCGGCAGGGCTTGGTATGACTGCGGATTATGCCGAAGAATTACGAAGTGTATTGTTGCAGGTGGTTAAAACACAGGACGCCAAATTAGGACGGCGTGATGCATTTGGACAACGTTATATTTTAGATTTTCCACTTGAATGGCGCGGCAAACGATCAATGATTCGGAGTGGATGGATTGTTGAACATGATTCGCAAATACCAAGATTGACAACTTGCTATCCATTATAAAATAGTGAGGCGAAAATGAACCCCAAAATCAAATTGCTTGACGTTGTCGCGCTTATTGATGACATGCCGGAATATAACTTGTGGCGAGGGCAAGTCGGTACGGTGGTTGAAGTCCTTGCCAACGGTACCGCTTACGAGGTTGAATTTTGTGACCGCGACGGACGCACTTTTGAATCACTGGGACTGCGACCGGATCAAATCATGGTTTTGCATTATGAACCATTTGCCGCTGAAAAAGCATCCGAGGATATATCAGTTTAGGCGGAATTTTATATTCGGCAGTGTTCTCGCCATCGGCACGCCGGAAGAATTGCGCGCCAACCCCGATCCCATCGTGCAGCAGTTTTTAAATCGCGAGGCGGATGAGGAGAAGATTGATCGAGAGAAGTATTTAAAATCACTGGTTGAAGGATAATTTTTATATTCCTACTTTATCTCATACACTTACACTTACTCGCTCTAAACTTTCTTTTAAAACGAGTAAGAGTTGGATTACGAGAGAGAGTATGAGTAAGATTAAGCGTAAGAGTGCATGGAATATCGTTCACACGAAATCAAAGCGGGTATTTTAGTCATCGTCGCGTTTGCTGTGTTTGTCGCGTTTCTCGTGGCAATGGCGAAAGTGGATTGGGAGCGGAAAGAGAAAACCTACACGGCGCGATTCAATTACGTCGGCGGCATCGAGGCCGGCTCGCTGGTGCGCTTCGGCGGGTTTCTGGTCGGCACGGTGACGGACGTCAATATCGCACCGGATGACAAAACCAAGCTGGAAATCAAGCTCACGGTCGATGATCGCGTGCCGGTGCGGATCGACTCCGAGGCGTTCATGTCTTCGATCAGCTTGATGAGTGATTTTTACATCGAGATCACCACAGGCTCACCCAACGCAGAGTTGTTGCCCTCCGGCAGCATGTTGCGCAGCCGCGATGTGCCCTCGTTCACGCAACTCAGCGAGCCGTTCGTGCAATTGAGCGACCAACTCGAAACACTGCTGATTCGCGTCAACGATCTGCTGCGGGATGAAA